>NZ_JBHIOT010000005.1:0-37515 GCF_042195745.1 Bartonella sp. AP7XZML | reverse complement strand
AGATTAGAGCGGATTTTTCCGTTTTCAGATGTATAACCAGCACCAAGAGCAAATGCGGATTGTCCACGCCATGCGCCGCTACCAAATGAGACACTCAAAGATCCCGGCTCGTCAAAATAACGTAGGTTGGATACTGCTAGACCAACGGCGGCTGCTTGCCTTGCCTCTTTCCGTACGCTCTTAATGTCATAACTTAAAATATTAAACTTCATATCTGTATATCGGTCAGACCGATCAACAGCATCATCAATGGCATTAATAACAATATTATCCACCCGACTATCCGTATATTTTTTTGCATCATCGAGAACAATTTTCATCTGTTGCTGAGTGTAATCATGCAGTTGACCACCATTCACAGCTTCTTTCGAACCTTGTTCAATGCGACCATTGGCAACATTATCAATCATAACAGGTTCACTTTCGTTGCCACCTTTTAGAGTGATCTTATTGGTTTTTTTACCATCAGCATCTTTATCATAGTTAACTGCACCATCAGAAAGATTATTAACCGTGTTCTCAATATTATCAACTCTGTCTTCAATATTGAAAACCGTTTCACCAATATTCGTAACCGTAGTGGAAATATTGTCGACTCTGTTTTCAATATGCTTAATATCTTTTTCAACGCCAGTGATACGTTCGTTGGTTTCCCACAGCTGTCCACCATTGACTGCATCTTTTGAACCTTCTGCAATTTTACCATCTGCTACATTGATAATCTTACTTGGTTGACCATCATGGCTAGCGTCATAAGCTTTTTTCTGCTCATTCCAATTTAAACCATTGGACGAGACATTGTTTTCAACACTTTGAATACGGTCGTTTATCTTAGACATACTCTCACTTACGCCGTCAAAAGCACTGGCAACGTTATGATAAGCCTTCTTTTCACCAGAGCTCCCGTCAGCCTTGAATTGTGCTATCTTGAAAGTAGGAGCAGTCCATTCTCCATTATTATAGCCAGCGCCACCACCAAAATATGCAGCAAGCTGATTACTCATCAAATAAAGTTGCGAACCATTTATAGCATCGGTTGAATTAGCAGAAATATCTCCATTGGCAAGAAACTTAATTTTGCTATTTTCTTTGTCTGCTCCATGCTGTGCTACAAATGCCTGCTCATCACCGTTCCACAACAAGGCGTCCCCTTTGACTTCTTGTGTAATATCATTGATTTGTTGTGTAAAATTATTGACCACATTCGTGAGATGACTATTCACACTCTTCACATTTGCATCGAGACCACTCAAAGCTGAGCCAACATCATGATACTTGGCTTTTGCCACCTGACCATCTTCAACAATAACAGATAAACTATAGTTTGGTCCTTTAAAAGCACCATTTTCGAACGAGGCACCACCACCAAAATAATTTGCTATATCTCCAGATATTTTATTAATTTGGTTCCCATTGATCGCATCATGCGAATCTTCAGCAATTTTCCCATCTTTAACATTATGTAGAGCAACAGGGACTTGGTTATCCATCCCACCTAAAGTTACGCTACCATAATTAACGGTACCGTTTTCTTTATCATAAAGAACTACAGCAGCACTTGTAAGATTAATATCATTAGAAATCTTCTCTATACTTTTATCAAGCTGGGCTTTGTTAACAGCTTCATCATTTCGCTCTGCAGCTTTTACACCAGAAATTGTACGAGCTTCACCAGATTTGTTTGCAACATTAATTTCTGTACCCCCTGTTGTCACACCAATGGTAATAGTACCTGCATCTCCTTCCTGCTTAACAAGGCTATTTTTTGTCGCATTCGCAATCTGATTTTGGATATTCGTGATAGAAGTATCAACAGCATTAAAAGCAGAACCAACATCATTATGAGAATTACCCTGAATTGTGTAAGTTGGTGCTTTACCATTAGATACATCTGCACCACCACCAAAATATTGTGATGTATTTTGACTTACACTTGCAACATCCCGATTAACCTGCTCCAACTGCGCAAAATTCACTGCATCATCAGGTTCTTCCCCAGCTGCCACTCCTGTAATCTGCTTATTGCCAGCATCAATACCATCCACAGTTATTTTAGCCCCATCAGCAAACAAAATGCCATCATCACTGATAGAGCTTCTCCCAGCGGTAACTCGTTCCACTGTAATATTATTAGCTAGATCAAATGTTACATTATTGTTTTCCTCACCTTTTGTAATCTTAAGGTTGTCACTTGCAGCCGACAAATCTACAGTATCTTGTACACCAACAGCTTTAGCATTTTTACCTCCAACAGATAGTGTCCAACCTTGGTCTACGTATTTTTGTAATGATTTTAACTGTGCAACATTAACGGCATCAGTGTCGCCACTACCAGCTGCCACTCCTACAATCTGGCGCGTTTTTTTTGATTTAGCATCACCAACACTCACTGCACCTAGCGTACTCGCCCATATCATGTCGTCAGAATCTGAAGGGCCTTTAGTTAAAGAATTATACCCGATAGCGCCAGCAGCAACATCAGCCACAGACTCGCTCCCAAGAGCAACACCTAAATTTACCGTCGTTTTTGAATAAGCACCAAAAGCTATAGATTCCTCACTGTCCGCCTTAGCACGATGTCCAATGGCAATTGATTCTTCGCCCGTCGCTATTGTACGGCCCTCAATAGGAATCGGCTTACTACCACTTCTACCTTCACCACCTATTGCGATACTTTTTTTACCTACAGCGTACGCCAAATGACCTACAGCAACAGTAAAGCTATTATCCACCTGCGCACCGTAACCAACAGCAACCGAATCTGGAGCGTTTACTATTATCTTGGCACTAAGAGCAACAATATCACTATTTCCATGGAGTTTTTCAGCCTTTGTTATATCATTACCAAATATGACATTAGTACCCTCTACGTCACGTTGCTGTCCGGTATCGCGCTGCATTCTAGTCATAGAGTCATTGCGCAAAGGATTCAATGCATCAATAATCGCTGTATTCTCACCATTCTGTACACTGATGATCGATTTTTTATATTGCCAGCCTGCATCTAATGTTCTTTCCGATGAGTTTTTGCCATCTGCCCTCAAAACATTCACAATAGGATCATCATTACTTATACCAGAAAGGGTTTTGGTTAAAAAATTTACATAGTTATCAGAAGCGTTAACTTTTGGCATCATTGCTACATTCAATGCTGTTAAATAATTTTCCTTATCACCATCATAGTAATCATACGCAGAAATAATGCTTTGCGGATAAACCACGGCAGCATTCTTCACATTTTCAAGAGATGCTTTTGTTAAATCGAGATTTGCTGAAAAACAGGAGCAGCATTCGATAAAAACAAGGCAACCGCAGTTCCCAACGAAGCTACTTTAAACAATGATGATCGACGATGTGAGCGAGAAAAACTCAAATCACGCAGATTTTGTGTAGTATATAATTTTTTCATAATACCCCCTTCATAATAATAGATTAAAAGCACAAAAAAGGTATGATCTAGAGCTCTAAAGCTTTCCTATTTCCCTTGCGTGTTCCTGCTTTTACAGCGTGTTTTAGGACATAAATAAAATTAAGACGTAAGCTGTTGTTTCTGCAACGCCTTTAGAGGGTAATTAGGGGTAGGTTCGTGAAAGTCAATTTGAGGAAGGTAAAAAAATACTTAATATTAGAATGGATTTTGTTTTTCTATCAAGGGTTGTGTGTCGTTTTTAGCTTTGATCTCTTTGAAAGAGGTATAATTTTTGTGCCTATTGATCATCCGCTTAGGCATCAGTTTATTTTTCGTGAATAAGATTTTTTATTTCATTAGAGGATTTATGAAAGCTTTTTACTAAAATGCCCCATCTATATCCTTACTAATGGTAATGTGTCTCGTTGCTGTATCCTATTTTACAAAAATACTCACTGCTCCTTGTTCTTTTATTCCCTTCAGTTGTGAAAAATTCACTGCATCAGTATTGCTAGTTC
Organism: Bartonella sp. AP7XZML; assembly: GCF_042195745.1. Taxonomy (NCBI): domain Bacteria; kingdom Pseudomonadati; phylum Pseudomonadota; class Alphaproteobacteria; order Hyphomicrobiales; family Bartonellaceae; genus Bartonella; species Bartonella sp. AP7XZML. Next base: position 33,588 of record NZ_JBHIOT010000005.1, on the reverse strand, counting down.
CTTCTGCAACATTTGTTACTTTTTTACTTGCCGCATTAATATTACCGGTGGTTATTTGCGGGACATCAGTAATTACTAAGCCTGTTGCATCGACTTTTCTTTTCTCTCCTAATGTTATGCTTTTCAATGCTATATCATTAGCCAAACCAAATATGAGCTTATTTTCATCATCCTTATCTCTTTTAACCCTGAAGTTACTTCCTCCAGATGAAAAATTTATTGTACTATCTAGCACCCATATCTTTAGCTGCCTCACCAGAAATAGACAGTTTCCAACCTTTTTTTCTTACGACTTCTTCTAAATCCTGCAACTGTCTAAGGTTCACTGCATCGGCAGGTTTGCTACCAGCTGCTACACCTATAATTTGTCGCGTTATGTTTTTACTAGGAACACCAATACTTACTGCAAATTTCGTACTTTTCCATTGAGATTCAGTGTTTTTAGCCGGTCCTTTCAGAAGAGACGTATACCCAAAAACGCCATCAGCCCTACCGGACACAGAGTTGTTCCCAATAGCCCCCCATCAACCGTCACTTTAGAATAAGAACCTAAAGCGATACTTCCAACCCCTTTTGCTTTTGAATAGAAGCCCATAGAAATAGCTTCTTGAGCAAATGTATATGCACGGAGTAACCAAGTGAAATCGAACCATATTCTAAAACTTTAGAAACAGCTCCCACTACTGTTGAATAATCACTCTTCGAAAGAGTATAATCATTTTCCCCGTATTCGCTCTTCTTATTATATTCACTACCTATTGCGATACTGCTTTTCTCTAAAGCGTAAGCCATATTACCTACAGAAACGCTCCATTCTTTTTCCGTTTGCGCTCCACTACCCTAAAGCAATACTTGTGTTTGGAGTACGTTGCATATCTGTAGATCGTTGCATTATAAAGCATACGTTTAAAACTATACGAAAATAAAAGCTAAAACTGTCTCCTTTTAATAAAGGGTATATTCGTATTGACATTGCGTGAAGCATTTTAACAAATCAAAATAATAGCAATCAATTTTTTGAATCTTTACCACTAAGGTCTTTATTCTCAACAAAGTTGTCAGAGGCTTTTTATATCCGGATTTTATATAATTACGGGAGTTTTATACATTTAGAATAGCTTTAGAGAGCTCTGGAAGAAAGTAAAAAATTTGCCCTTTTCTTAAATAAGAAAAAGGCAAATCAATTTTATCGATTTAGTCGTTTATTAGTTGAGTATCACATTAACCCCTGTACTTATACCCCAGTGACCTCCAGAAGTGGTAATTGACAAGTTGGAACCAATATCACCGTTCTCTGAAGTATAACCTGCACCAAAAGCAAAAGCAGATTGACTACGCCATAAACCACTACCAAATGCGATTGTTAATTTTCCAGGAATATCACTATAGCGTAAACCAGCTACCGCTAAACCAACAGCTGCTGCTTGTCTTGCCTCTTTTCGAACATCCTCAACAGCATAACTTAATGTCGAAAACTTCATATCCGTATACGAATTAGCCTCACTAACTCCATCTTTTACAAGATGAGAAACTTGCTCATCCGTATACTTATTGGCATTTTCAAGCACAAAATCCATCTTATCTTTTAATTGACCACCATTAACCGCTTCTTTCGAATCCTTTTCAATCTTTCCATCGGCTACATTGGCTATTAATACTGGAGAACTGTCATCTCCACCAACTAATGTAACTTTATTGGTCTTTTTGCCCGTTTTTTTATCTTTATCGTATTGTACAGATCCCTCCGTAACTTTATTTTCAATATCCTTGACCTGATCTGTAATCATTTGCTGAGTTTCCCAAAGCTGTCCTCCATTCACAGCTTCTTTTGAATCTCTGTCTACCTTGCCATCCTCTACATTGATAATCTTACTTGGACTCTTAACACCCTGAGCATCAACATGAGATGCATCATAGCTTCCTTTTTCTTCATTCCAATTCAGACTATTCGAAGAGGTACCTTTTTCAACTTCTTTTATACGATCGTTGATAGTGCTCATGCTGTCATTAACAACATCAAATGCTTCAGAGACATTATTACGCTCCTCTTTATCACCTTTCGTACCATCCTTATTAAAGACCTGAACGGTGAATTTTGGTCCTCGCCAGTTTCCTTCCTTATCATAACCAGCTCCTCCACCAAAATATGAGGAAAATGTCTGTTGAAGAGTATAAATCTGACCACCATTAATCGCATCAGTCGAATCTTCTGATATCTTTCCTTTCGCAAGGAACGTGATCTTGCTGTTTTCCTTTTTACCTTCTTCCTCATGCTGTGCTACAAACGCACCTGCATCATCACTCCACAACAACGCATTTTGCTCAATGTTGTCTGAAATCTCATTATGAAGATTCTTGAAAACCTTATTTACACCGGCAAACGCGGCTGCAATGCTATCATAATCCTCCTCTACAAAGCTTCCATCTTCTTGGAAAGTCATTATCTTGAAACCTGGAAGGACCCAGCCATCACCATCATACTTAGCATCACCACCAAAATACTTTGCTAGCGACTGATTCAGATCATAAATCTGTCCACCATTAACCGCATCACTCGAGCCTGATACTATAGAGCCAGCCGCAAGTGATGTGATCTTGCTTGCTTTTCTGTCTTCACCTTCCCCATGCAGAGCGACAAAAGCTTTGTCACCATCGCTCCAAGATAAAGAATCTTGTGCAACTCCCTCTGAGACCTCCTTAATGCGAGCGTTCACATTCTTGATATTCTCATCAAGCCCTTTAAAGGCAGAACCAACATCGGTATGCGGTTTATCTGTTACTTCACCACCTTTATCAATACTGGATAAATTATAAGTTGGCCCTTTAAAAGCACCATCCTTAAATTCAGCATCTCCACCCAACAATTTTGCTATATCCATTGAAAGAATGTGAACCTGTCCTCCATTGATAACATCCGTTGAGTTTTCCGCAATCGATCCGGCGGCTACATTATGGAGCGCAACAGGTGTAGCATCCTTCCCTTTCCCAAAAGTTACATTTGTATAATCAGTTTGATTATCTGTTGTTTTATCGTAAAGAACAACAGAAGAACTATCCGACAGAAGGGTATCAGAAAGATCCTTCAAACCTTTATCAAATTGTTCTTTGTTCACAGCTTCATTGGCTTTTTCTGCTGCCTTTACACCAGAAAGAGTTCGATCCTTACCACTCTTGTTTGCGATATTGATTTCACTACCTTCTACTCCTTTACCAATGTTGATAATACCTTCATTTTTCGTAACAAGAAGATTACTGATTACATCGCTGATCGCAGTTTGAACCTTTGTGAAAAGTTTACCCACACCTGAAAATGCATCTGATACATTCTTATAGCTTGATTCAGCTTCAGTGCCATCATCATTGATAATTTTTAGCTTAAAATCAGGAACTTTCAATTCCCCATCCTTATATTCAGCATCATCAGAAAAATATTTTGCAACCTTATCGCCCAGTGAATAAAGTTGAGAACCATTTACGGCATCCATCGATTCTTTCGTAATATCTCCTACAGCAAGCGATGTGATTTTACTTGCCTTTCTGTCATCACCTTCCCCATGCTGAGCGACAAAAGCTTTGTCAGCATCGCTCCAAGATAAAGAATCTTGTGCAACTCCTTCTGAGATTTTCTTAATGCGAGCATTCACATTCTTGATATTGTCATCAAGTCCCTTAAAGGCAGAACCAACATCGGTATGCGGTTTATCTGTTACAACACCTTTTTCATCAATATTCGATAATTTATACTCTGGTACTTTAAAGTTTTTTCCATCAAAGGATACATCTCCACCTAAAATTTTTGATAAATCCCCAGTGATTGTATGAAGCTGGCCACCATTAACGGCATCTGTCGAATTTGTGCTAAGATCTCCACCCGCAAGACCTGTTATTTTTTTACCTGCAGCATCAATACCATCCGCTATTACTTTGGGACCATTTTCAATAGTTAAGCCCGTTTTATCTAAAGTGATGTCTTTTAATTTTACACTGTTCAATGTGACATCTTGTGCCAAATCAAATGTTATTTTTTTGTCTTTATTGTCTGTTGTATCACTATTTTTAATCTCAAAGTTTTTGCTTCCAGAAACCAAATTTAATATATCACCCGGCTGAAAGTTTGAAACAGCCTTATCATTAAGAGAAAGTGTCCACCCTTGTGCTACAAATTCTCTTAATTTTTTCAGCTGTGCAATGTTGACGGCATCAGTGTCTGCATAACCCGCTGCCACACCTGTAAGCTGTCGTGTTATCTTATTCGGAGTATCACCAACACTAAAAGCTCCTTGAGTGCTCTTCCATATCACACCATCATCCGTTGACTGGCTCCCTATGGAAGGATCATAGCCAACTGCGGACACTGAGTTACGAGAAACAGATTTATAACCCACAGCAACACCACCCTCAGGAAGTACTTGTACATTTGAACCTAATGCCATACTATTTTTAGCTGTTGCAGCTGAAAGTCCACCTAATGCAATACTATTTTCACCAGATGCATTTGCAAAACCACCTAATGCAATACTATTTTCACCAGATACATTTGCAGAACCACCTAATGCAATACCATTGTTAGCAGTTGCACTTGAAAGCTTACCTATAGCAATACTTTCTTGCCCACCTTTTCCCTCACTGGCAGCAATTGTAATGCTCTCCGTTTCGGCATGCCATTTAAAGACACTATCATCGGCAGCTTTTTTAATCTCATTGTGAAGATTTACATAAGACTTACCCACACCCTCAAAGGCTTTGGCTACATTTGGAAAACTTTCTTCTTCAATCTCATTCGTCTCAGGATTTAAAGTTTTAATTTTGAACTCTGGATTATCCCATTGACCATTCGTAAATTTAACACCACCGCCTAAATATCCAGCTATATGGGTAGCTACAACATTCAACTGACTACCATTTACCGCCTCTTGTGAATCTGCACTAAGATCACCAGATGTAACACCCATTACCTTTTTATTTCCAGCATCAATACCACCGGTGGTTATTTTCGGACCATCAGTAATTACTAAGCCCGTGGCATCGAAGGTATTTGTACCTGCTTTTAAGCTTGTTAACATAATGTCTTGAGCCAGATCAAATTTTACTTTATTGTTATCTTCGCCCTTTGTAATATTTAGGTTGCTACTTCCTGCGGAAAAATCTACCGCGCTATCCATAAGAACAGTGGTAGCATTTTTATCTCCAACAGAGAATTTCCAACCGTTTTGTCTTACAACTTGTTCTAAGTCCTGCAACTGTCTAAGGTTCACTGCATCGGTAACATTAGAACCAGCTGCTACGCCTGTAATTTGTCTGGTTATACCCTTACTATAATCACCAAATGAAACTGTTCTCTCTTTTTCATCAGAACTATCGGTTAGAGAAGAGCCGATTGCAATGCTATTTTTAGTATTTCTACTACTACCAGCTAAAGCAGTTAAGCCGATAGCAATCCCTTGGTCAGCCCTCGTCTGCGCTACCTGCCCGAAAACAATAGCATCATGCGCTTCTCCCTGAGCTCGTTCACCATAAATAAGAGGATTACCCAAATCCTGATTGCTAGTTATCTGATCTCCCTTTACAACTCCTGGAGTTAAAGCTGCTCTTGTTATTTTTTTACTTCCAGCATTCATATCAATTGAACGTATCGAATCGCTGGCTTCTGCCAAAACATTCACTATAGGACTATAATCACTTACACCAGTAAGAGTTTTGGTTAAAAAATTTTCATAGTCATCAGCAGCACTTACCTTGGATGTCAAAGCAACATTCAGCGCTGTTAAATAATTTTCCTGTGATGAACTAGAAGAATCCAAATCATTCGAAAAAACAGGGGAAATACTGGCTAAAAGTGCCGCTATTGAAGTTAAGGATAGGACTTTAATAAAAGGAAAACGAGAAAACTTTAAATTGCTCCCTGCTAATTTTGTATATAATTTTTTCATAATGAACTCCCCAATGAAAGAAATAACTATAAACACAAAAAAGACACATTTAAACGCTATTAGGTCTTTTAAAATTGGTTTTTCTAAACGTATTCAAAAATTTAGTACCTGACTGAAAAGATAGAGAAGTTGTGTTTTAGGTTTTATGGTTAATGCGTTTTACTCTTTTACATTTCCTAAGAAAGTAAATTTTTTTGTGGTGATTGGTTTTTTTACCTTTAAACTTATTGGTTGTTTTTTGCAAGGGGTAGAGTTAATTTAGCGTATTGTTTTATAACTTCTTCCAGTAAAGTTGAAATACATTTGAATGTATATTTTTGTCTTAAAAGCTTTTTAATAGATTTGTAGAGAGCAAAAGGTTTTTTATCTGTAGAGTGCTACAGATTTTTCAGATTTAAAAATTAAAGAAGAAAATAATAAACTTATAATTTATGAAAAAACTCACTATCTTATTTTGAAATAAGAAGTTCATTTTGTTGAAAGCGTCCGGTCTTTCTGTTTTTTAAACCTGTATTTATCGTTAGCGCTTATCAATTTGTATATATGTATTTTTACATACGTAACAACAATTCACCCCTGCCTCATGAGACAGGGGTGAAAAGGGATTTTTATGTATTTTGTTTATTATCAATTCAATGTCATATTGAATCCCGCACCTACACCCCAGTGACCTCCAGAAGTTGTTGCGGATATGTTAGAGCGGTATTTTCCATTTTCTGAGGTGTAACCTGCACCAAAGGCAAATGCAGACTGACTACGCCATAAACCAGTACCAAATCCAACGCTTAATTTTCCAGGTGTATCATTGTAGCGTAAGTTAGACACCGCAAGACCAATAGCTGCTGCTTGTCTTGCCTCTTTTTTCACACTCTCAATACTATAGTTTAAGACATCAAACTTCATATCTGTATATTGCTTAGCCCGATCAACAGCATCATCAATCGCATCAATCACAATATTATTAACCCGTTGGTCTGTATACTGCTTGGATTGATCAAGAATAATTTTCATCTGTTCTTGGGTATAGTCATGGAGTTGACCACCATTTACAGCCTCTTTCGAACCTTTTTCAATTTTACCATCAGCTACATTATCAATCAGAACAGGTTCACTGGCATCCCCCCCCGCTAATGTGATTTTATTGGTTTTTTTGCCGTTTTCATCTCTATCATAACGAACAGCACCCTCTTCAATGTCGTCAACTCTATTATTGATGTTATCAACTTTGGCATCAATATTGATAACTGTATCACCAATATCAGCAATCGTATTGGAAATGTTATCAACTCTGTTGGTAAGATGCTTAACATCTTTTTCAACACCAGTGATACGTTCATTGGTTTCCCAAAGTTGACCACCATTAACCGCATCTTTCGAACCTTTTTCAACTTTACCATCAGCTACATTGATAATTTTATTCGGCTTTCCATCGCGACCAGCATCATAGGCTTTTTCTTTATCATTCCACTTTAAAGCATCTGAATCGACCTTGTTGATGACATCATCAATACGGTTATTAATATTTGACATATTTTTATTGACGTCACCAAAAGCATCAGCAACATTATGGTGCTCTGTCTCAACAGTCGTACCATCAGCATTGACTTGAACAATCTTAAAAGTAGGATCTGTCCATTTGCCATTCTCATATTTGGCACCGCCACCGAAATAATTAGCAAGCTGGTTGCTCATGAAATAAAGCTGGTTACCCGTAATAGCATCTGTTGAACCATCCGCAATCTCACCATCCAAAAGATACTTCAATTTGCTGTTTGTCTTCTTTCCATCTTTTTCATGACGTGCAACGAATGCACCTTCATCATCATCCCACAGTAAAGCATCTTTAGAGAAATCTTCAATTTTCTGGTTAAACTCATTGGATACATTCGTTAAGCGTTGATTCACATCTTGAACATTTTTATCAAGACCTGTTAAAGCATCACCAACATTGTAAAAATTAGCCTTCCCTACTTCACCACCTACAATAGCGGATAAAGTATATTTCAGCCCTTCAAAAGCACCGTTAATGAACTTTGCTCCACCACCAAAAAACTTTGCAATATCTGCTGATATTTTATTAATCTGACTACCATTAATTGCATCGTTGGAATTTTCAGAAATGCTACCATTTTTGACGTTATGAAGAGCAACTGGCCCATCGCTATTATCGCCACCCAAAGTTACACTACCATAATTAACACTATTATCGTCATTCTTATCATAGAGAACCGCAGCAGCAGTGACTGTCTCAATATCTTTAGAAATCTTATCTATGCTTTTATCAAGTTGGTCTTTGTTAACAGCTTCATCACCATTTTCTGCCTCCCGCACGCCAGAAATTTTACGTCCTGAACCACCAACACCTGCAATATTGATCTCAGTACCAGCGGTATCCTTACCAATAGTAATAACACCTGATGCACCTCCATCTTGCTTAACAAGACTATTTTTTATCACATCAGAAATCTTATCATCAATCTTATGGATAGAAATATTCACACCCGTAAACGCATCTGTAACATTATCATATGCCGTTCCATCAATAAGGAAAGCTGGTTTTATACCTTCAAGTACATCTGTACTACCCCCAAAATATTTCGATGTATTTTCAGCAACTTTTTTAAGATTATCAGTAACAGTTGTAACCTTCTCATTCGTAGCAAAAAGCTGTGAACCATTTACTGCTTGCGTTGATGTTTGAGAAAGTTCTCCATCTTTTACACCGGAAAGTGTTCTTTCTTGCTTATCTTTATTTACAAGGCTGATTTCAGTACCACCGGTTGCTTTACCCACAGTAATAAGACCATCTTCTCCCTCCTGCTTTACAAGGCTGTTTTCTGTTACATTGTTAATCTGATTATAAATATCTGTGATAGAATTATCGACACCCTCAAAAGCATCAGCGACATTATGATGCGTTTTCTCAACAATAGTGCCATCCTCATTACGCTGAGAAACTTTGAAAGTAGGATCGCTCCACTCTCCATTCTCATAGCGAGCACCACCGCCAAAATAATTCGCAATCTGATCACCCATCGCATAAAGTTGGGAACCATTTATTGCATCTGTTGAATCTTCTGAAACATTGCCATCTAAAAGATACGTTAGCTTGCTATTTGTTTTTTGTCCATCTGTTCCATGACGCGCAACAAATGCTTGATCCTTTTCACTCCACAGTAAAGCATCTTGAGAAAATTTATCAAACTCATTAGTTACATGTCGTATATGTTTATTCACATTTTTGATATTTGCATCGAGCCCTGTCAAAGCCGAGCCAACATCTTCAAAGGTTTTCTGTTCTACTTTACCATCTGTAGAAACTGTAGATAAGTTATATTGTGGACCTGAAAAAACTCCGTTATTAAATTCTGTACCACCACCAAAATATTTTGCAATATCTTTAGATATTTTATTAATCTGGCTACCATTTACCGCATCTGTTGAATCTTCAGAAATATCACCATTTAAAAGGTGGGTAATCTTACTATCTGTTTTACGTCCATCTTTTTCATGACGTGCAGCAAATGCTTGTTTACCATCATCCCATAATAAAGCATCTTGAGAGAATTTATCAAATTTATTATCTACATATTTTATACGACTATTCACATTTTTAACATTCGCATCAAGCTTTGTTAAAGCATCACCAACATTTTCAGCTATATACTGAACTACTTCACCATCTGTAGAAACTGTAGATACGTTATATTGTGGACCTACAAAAGCACCATCCTGAAATGCTGCTTCCCCACCAAAGAATTTTGCAACATCTCCAGAAATTGTATTAATCTGGCTACCATTTATAGCTTCTTTCGAAGCCTTTCCGAGGTTTCCATCCGCAATACCAGAGATAACTCGATTTTCACTATTAGAATTGGCAACATTGATTTTGGTACCATCTTTTTGCGCACCAATTGTAATGAGCTTCTGCCCTTCGTCCCATTTAACAAGACTATTTTCTGTTACATTGTTAATCTGTGTATAAATATCTGTTATAGAATTATCGACATCTTTAAAAGCATCCGTTACATTATGGTGTTCTTTATCCTGAACAGTAAAAGTTGGCTTGAAACCATCAATCACATCTGTCTCACCACCAAAATATTTTGATATATTATCAGCATAATTGAAAAGCTGATGGCCATTTATTGCTTCTGTTGAATCGAAACTGACTTTTCCAACTGCAACGCCAGAAATAATTCGACCCCTACCTTCAGAGTTCGCGACTTTGATTTCAATACCTTCTTTTTCAGCACCAATGGTAATTAAATTTTTACTTTTACTCCATTTAACAAGACTATTATCTTCTATCTCAAACTTCATTTTATATAATTGTGAAAGATTAACAGCATCATGCTCATCGCTACCATCTGCGACTCCTTTAATTTGTGTCTTTGCAGCATTAATGCCACCCTTGGTCATGTTTGGACCATCCTTGATCATGAAACCGGCATTACTCATTCTGCTATCCCCTGTTTCTACACGACCAACTTTAATATATTCACTTAAATCAAAGGATACTTGATTGTCCTCGTTTTTGACAATTTTTATATTTGTGTTCTCACTCTCATTATCATCATCGTCTTTCTGCTTAACTGCAACAAAATTCACTGTACTCCCAGCTTTAACATCTGTAGCATCGTTCCCATCAACAGAAAGCTTCCAGCCTTTTTCTGCAATTGCTTTTACATCTTGCAACTGTGAAAAATTTACAGCATCAGTATCGTCTTCCCCATCTGCTACTCCTTTGATCGTTTTATTACCAGCATGAATGCCTTTAACAGTTATGCTCGGCCCCTCATCACCGTCAAATCTAAAGCCAGCAGCATCCATAATGCTGTCTCCTGCTGTGACAGTCATTACATTAATATCATCAGCTAAATCAAACGTAACATTGCGGTTATTATCTCCTACAATCTTGATATTCTGACTACCTTCCTTACCAGCTGATTGTAAATTTACTGTATCATTTTGTCCAATAGATACACCATTTCCACCATTAACAGAAAGTTGCCAATGCGTTGTAGCAGCTTCTTTTATCTCTTTCAGTTGTTTATAATTCACTGCATCGGTATCTTGAGTTCCCTCTGCTACGTTTATAATCTTTTGATTTCCAGCATCAATACCATTCACGGTTATGCTTGGCCCCCCATTAACAAACTTAAAGCCATCACCATTCATAATGCTGTTACCTGCAGTGACACTTGTCAAACTAAGGTTACTATTCAAAGTAAATGTAACTTTATTTCCATTACTTTTAACAATTTTGATGTTTTTGTTATTGTTATCATCAGCACCTGTGACGAGATCTACTGTACTACCTGCTCCAACATCTGTAGCATTGTTACCATCAACAGAAAGCTTCCAGCCTTTTTCTACAACTGTTTTTACCTCTTTCAGCTGTTTATAATTTACAGCATCGGTGTCTTCTTTACCATCTGCCACATTTGTAATCTGTTTATCGCCAGCATCAATACCATCTAGAATCATTTTTGGCCCATTTTCAATAATAAAGCCATCATCACTCATAGAGCTTTGTCCTGTAGTGACTTTTGTCAATTTAAGAGTATCACTCAAAGTAAATTCAATTTTATGCTTATTATCTACAGTGTTTCTTTCAATCTTTAAGTTATCTTTTCCTACTTTTGTATCTTTCACTGAAAAATCTATTGTACTACCTGGATTCACGTCTGTAGGATCGGTATCGTTAGCAGAAAGTTTCCAAACTCCTGATGCCAAATCTCTCATAGCTTTCAACTGTGCAACATTCACTGCATCAGTGTCTTTAGTCCCTGCTGCAACATTTGTAATCTGTCGCGTTAAATTCTGGTTAGTATTACCAACACTAAAATCACCTGCAGTGCTTTTCCATGCAAGATCACTCTTTGTTGTTGTAGTATTTGTTACAGGATCATAACCAAAAACACCACTCTCAACACGAGAGACAGATCCTCCCCCCACAGCAACACCATCAATAACACGTACTTGTGCGTTTATACCAATTGCAACTGAATGAGCCGTCTCAGCATAAGTATGGGAACCTATGGCAATCGAATTTTTACCTTTAGCTATTACTTTTCTTTCTTCCCCGTTGTCTGCAGGTTCTCCACCACCTATTGCAATAGAACCAAGAGCTTGAGCTTCAGCCTTCGTGCCTATAGCAACCGCGTACTCGTCAGTTGCTTTGGTCTTTAATCCTAATGCAATACTATCGTAACCAGATGCAGATGCAAACTTACCAATAGCAACACTATTTATACCGTTCCCTTCTGCATTTGAACCAACCGCAATCGCATCGTCCTGCGTAGCTTTGGAACTCTCACCTATAGAAATGCTATTTTTACCAGAAGCGGTTGCGAGACCACCAAAAGAAACAGCAGATTTGCCCGATGCTTCTGAGCCTACACCCATAGCAACACTTGCTATACCACTTGCAAGTGCGGAAACACCAAAAGCTTGTGCACCCCCTGCCTTTGCTGTCGCGCCTGCACCAAATACGGTTGAATAATTACCCGTCGCTGCAGACCCACACCCCGTAGCAAAAGAATAAACACCATAAGCCTCAGGCATAGCGCTAGCAAAACCACTGGTGGAAAATGTCCCCATATAACCACCCAAAACTTTACCATCAACCCTAGCCGTGTATCCATCACCCGTCCAAATAACCTGTTCAGTGGTCGTACCATAAGGACGACGACCGTTAAACTCTTGATTAGTAATAAATCTATTATATTGTTGCTCTGCGGTTATTCGTTGACTATCAGCAATTCCTTGTTGTTGTTTGCCGCCACGACCAACAACGTTGTCTGCACCACAATAATTATCATCACCAGCAAAAACAACACTCCCATGACTCCCATACGGATACATCACTTGGGGAGCATTCGAACTCTGATTAGTTTGTCCTATTATCGCAAGGTTCGCCGCAAAAACGGGAGAAACACTCGATAAGAGTGTCGCCATTACCGTACTAAGAGAGACAACTTTAATTAAATTTGGTGTGGAATATTTTTTTTTCATAAGAACCTCCTCCAACAGAGTTCAACATCATTACAACGCGCAGAAACACTCATGGCAAAACCCTTAGTTTGCGCACTTCAAAAACCAATAAATCAAGGCAAAACCCTCCCCCTTCGATACCGCTATTTTTTACGGCATCGCTCTAAAATCTTTGCAACAACATCGAATCTAGAAAAGTCCCCAACCCTTTTAGCTAGAGGGATTCAAGCTAAAAAATAAATAAAAACACAAGACTTTGAAAATATACCGTTATCTCCATTCAAAAATACTGCGATTTATCTCTTAACAAAAATAGTTTCACTAAAGAGCAATTCTACTTTTCAAATAAAGCGCATCAGAAGAATGGCAAGAGTGTAAAAATTATTTTTTATAAATTTGTAAAAATACTTCTCAATAAATTAGCTGTTCTTATAAGCACAAATTTATGATTTTTTTAACTTATTGCACAATGTAATAGATAATGATTATCATCATAATCTCACTTTTTGTTGCAAGGTAAACTGTTTCAATATATTATATATCTTTTTGAAAGAAATCTGTCTTAAATATAATGATGCACGATCTGTAAAAAGTTTTAACGTGCTCATCTTATCATCTTCATAAAAAGACAAAAGCGCGCCTATAAATAGTCTTTCGTTCTTCTCTCTTATATATCTGTTACCCTTCTATAGGAACAAAACATCGTCATTGTATTTTCACTGTTGTCCGTATCTTTTCTTCAACCAACAAATATTTCAGGAATGGCACTATATTAGCTTCTTTTTGAAGAAATTTTGTTTGTATCACTACTCGTCATTCTTTTTATGAACCATTTTATCTTTAATCAGAGAAATATATTGATTTATAATGATAGTTTCTCGTTTTTTAGGTTGAATAAGAGACTCGAAAATCGTGAGATTTTCACATTCCAAACTTGGTTATACAGCAGAAAATAAAAAAAGTTTTATTTTTTTAAAGGCTGTTCATTCGTATCTTATGAAATTTCTAGATGTGCTTTTCAGTTTCAATTTTACGCTTTAAATGTAATTTTAAAAGTGGCAAAGTGGCTTCGACTTCTTCTATATCATTGAGGTTTTGAATAAGCTCTTGCAATCTTCCATAAAGCTCTGCTGCTAATTCCGCAACATCTTCAGGAGAAAGTGTTATTTTTGCATCATGATAGGTCGTATAAACTAAATGTCCCAGCTTTTTCATCAGCCCAGTAGGAATCGCCTGCGGTTTAAAACCAGCTGCTTTCGCCTTTGCCACATCTGAAAACATCTCACCATTTCCCGTTACTAGCCAATCTAATGAAACACCACAAATTTCTTGATATTTGGAGAGCGCAGAGGCTGTAGGCTCACTTATACCAGTTTCATAAGTTCCTATAGAGCCAGCAGTGATACCAAGACATTCAGCAAACTGCTTACGCTCTGTAAAACCAAGAGCGTGACGCACTTCACGAAAACGTTTTGCCAACTCAGTTTTAGGTTTTGCTTCCGGACGAGCCAAAAAAAACACTCCAAAATCAATATAATTGTTGTCTAAATAATTATATTGATTTACATCTATTGTTACTGCCCCTTAAGAAGAGCAGTTATCACATACATAACCCCACAAAAACGGATGTTACAGCATCCATTCAAGCAGGAGCGAAAATTATGACAATTACAAAAAATGCAATCGCCGTGGTATTTTTCTGAGCTGCGCCCCTGTAATATAACCTTGGAAAAACTCAAGCCTATCAGAGGCTATTTTCCAGAGTCAAAAACATTTGGACACAGGCCAATGAAAAAACTAAATGCGCCACTGCCAACTCTATCAGTTTGCATGCCAAGCCAATTCTTGCCAACTGCTTTCTCAAAAGTTGCAGTCATATTCTTTCAAAAGCAAAAAGCCTAATACGATTCTCTTCATTTCATGCTGTGTAATATACCACTGAAATCTTATTACAAAAATATGCTAATGCATTTCCCATAGGTTTTTATAAGGTAAAAAGTTTATCAATGTCTAAAAATCAATATAAAATAGGCAAAATAATTGGTATTCTACAAAAAATGAGATTATCACTCGTTATTAAAAAGTTAGACGTTTACAAACCCTGTTTGCTTATTTTATATATTAATGGCACTGATTTAGCTGTAACTGGCAATAGAGATTTCAGGGTGTTTGGTTTATCGTCAGAATACTCTTCCTCTACGCATATTAAAAGCCTTTTGGCAATGTATTTTAAATGCTATAAATTCTATAGTAAACACATTGCCATCCATATTTACAATTGGGCGCTTCAAAATCTTGGAGTAATAAAATCTTTAATAGGCTTTGATTTAAAAGCGCGTATTTTGCAGAAAATTGACAAAACCATGAGGTTCGTATACATGGCAATTTTAAGTGATGATAGTGGAGTGATACTTAAAAAAGCTGCATGGAAACCCGCAACGTTGAGGAATTAAGCATGACCTCTTTATGCGATAAAGAATTATCTGATACACTAGTTGGTCTTTATGACGACTATCAACGCGGTTTCGACATTGGAGAAGAGCTTAAACTGTGCGTGGATTTGGCGTTATCTCTTGAATTGGAACTCAGTATTCACCGTTTAAGTGAAACAGATGCTGTTTTAAAAAAAGAGATTGTGCAAACCTTGCATCGTCGTAGAAATACTCATTCCAATGAAGATGAAATTGATACAATTTTTCATATGGATTTTGAAAAACAAAAATAATACAATACTCTCCCCATATGATACGATATTACCTTATTGCTTTACTTTCTACTACGCTTAAACAAAAAACTTTCAAGAAGATTTAAAGTGTTACGTTTTCGTCTTCTTAACAACAGTGAGATGAATTAAAGAAACGCATCAATTTTTTTAGATCATTATCAAAAAATAGAGAGTATTCTCTAGCATACATCAATTTATGCTTTGTTCATTAAGCACCAACTTTTACATTTTCTCAACTCTCCTTTAAAAGCAAAATATGAAATGTGCTGCAGCGTAGATATTTATAAAATAGCGTATATTGACCACACTTAAATGTAATTTATTGTTTTTCATGTTTATAAAACAGCACTATGAGTATTCCAACAAACGCAACAATGCTTTGAAAAAAATATATCGATTGAGGTGATATGTTACTGTTATCGCTTGCCATAGTGAGGTAGACTCCGAGAATCAAGCATCCAGAGATACCATTAAAACTTGCCTGCAATCTTCCTTGGTATTCAGGATCACAAGAGAGTTGTGATAAAGAAATCGAAAGAGCCCAACTCGAAAGTCCAAATCCAATCATAAAGTAAACAGGAAAAACAATAAAATTGTGTGTATTAACAGATAAAATAGCGAGGCCAATAGCCATAAAAGCTAATAAAATGGCTAATGTTTTCCTTATGGATAAAACTTTACAAAGAAGTGGTGAAAAAAACGCACCTGTCAATACGCCCATGGAATAAAGCACCTCAAATATTGCAAAGGTCGTGCTATCCGCATGTAAAACCTCTTGTATATAAGGAACAAGAATAACAGGAATGGTCATCAAAAGAGTCATAATAATCATCTGGCTTATATAAGGTACAACAAGAGCTGGATTCTGTTTAAAATAATGAAGGGATGCTGTATAATTTTCCCACCAATTTTGCTGGTTTTGTTTTTTAGATCTTCGGTTTTTAGGTACCTTCATTGCAAAATTAAATAAACCAGCAATGATAAAGAATATACCACCTATTAGAAGAGTTCCTTTTGTTCCTGCATAGGACAGTATAAATCCACTTAAGCCCATACCTACGATAGTGCCAAGTTCATAAACCATATCGATGGTCGCATTTGCATTGATGAGCTGTTCCTTCAGCACAATACTTTGAATTAAAGAAATAGCTGATGGCATATAAAAAGGGATAAAAATACCCAAAAGAGCAGATAAGACCATCAATTCAATTTCTATACCAAAATGCCAAAGCATTACCCAGCTTACAATTACCAAACCTCTCACAAGATTTGAAATAATAATCTGCGTTTTACGATTATATTTATCTGCCAATATGCCAAAAATAGGCGCAAAAATAATGCCAGGCGTCCAAAGAAAAAGCATCATCAACGCTACACCACGGATTGAGCCCGTCTGATTGTAAGCGAGCCATGACAATGTAATATAATTTAGTCCACTTCCAAATGTAGCAAATAAGCCGCTCAAAGTAAAATAGAGAAAAGTTCTATTTTCAAATAAAGCAATGCGTTCCTTCAAATTTGAAGTGAACATAAATTATCCTCTAAAATGAATACCAGTCGATATGCATGATACATCCTGTTTAAAAACAGGCATTCTTACAATTTTTATTTTAGATCATTAAATTTAAGAAAGCAAAATTTCTTTTTTGAGGCTTTTACAATCTTTGTGCTGTTTTATGATTAATTCTTCTATGAAAACGGAACATTTATGGACAAAAACAAAATTAATATTTTATGTGCGTTTTATTCAGAAGCTACACCTTTATACATCTGTGAAACAATTTTACGGTATGGAAGCTTCACTCACATTATTGTCCTTATTATTCTGTGCACTAAAATATGCTCGAGTATATTCCTCCATGTCGTTCTTCTATCACCACACTTCGTCTCTAAAAGAATAAACATACTATTATCCTCACAATAAATATTGCTAACTTTTCTACTCCCCTTCTCTAAATCTTTTAAAACAAGCCCATTACAGTTAGTTTTCTAATTAAAATATATAACGTGATATTTTTCCTGAGCAGTTAAATTATTGCAATCACATCTCTAAAGTTTCAGATTTAGAGTACGAATACATAAAGGAGGATTTATCGTGGATAAATTGATTAATAAATGATTTTATTCATAATCAAAAAAACTTATCTATATGATGTCGTATTTGATGATGAATTAAAGAAACAGGAGTAGTTCCATCAATTGTTATAAACCGCTCATCTATTTCCGATAAAACTTTGTATACTTTGTAAATTTTTTCAATAAAAGAGAGTTTTTCTTCGTATTTTAAGTTTAAACCATCCCTTTTCTGCAACCGTTCCAGTATAGTAATGGGCGGTAAATGAAGATAAAATGTAATATGAGGTCTTGGAATAGATTGATTTAATTTAACGACACTTTCAACAGAAAGCTCTCGAGCATAAAAATAAGCAAGACTAGAATAAACATATCGATCGCTAATTAATAAATTTTGCGATGACGTTAAGGAAGGTTCAATAATTTCAAGCGTATGTTTGCGTCTATCTGCCTTGCTAAGAGTGCTAAAAGCAACGGATCAATTGCTTTTCCATTATCTAAGTAATCTCTAATTTCTGGATTATTTCTATACCAATAACTGTGTTAAAAGTTTGTATTATATGTTTTTCTGTTGAGTAATGGCGAGCAATTTCTTTTGTTTGTGTTGTCTTTCCACTCCCATCAAACCCGCATAAGACAATAAAAGAACCAGAAAATTTCTTTGAAGACCGCATGGAGTTATAAACTTTTTTATCAAGATACATTTTGTCTATATACTCTCCATAAGTTAAATTGTTTTATGTCTAAAATCTCTTAATGTTTAATAAGGTGTTTTTTTACTCGTCTCTAAACAGAAAAACGCAATACTCCCGCATTTTGTATAACTTATTAACTTTATGATAAATGGCGGTATATAGACTTAGTTTTAAGATAAAGTTATATTTTAGACAACTTAAAATGAGATTAAGTATTTGTAAAAAATATATTTTTTTGATCACACTCCATACCCAGCTATTTTTTTAACGAATTCTAGTAGAGTTTCTGAGGATTACTCCTATAGCGTCGTGTAAATGTATAGAAATGAGTTCGATCTCAGTATATTATTGTCCTAAGAGCTGGTACTGGATTGCTCTACATAGAAATCTAATGAAATCAGCTCTATCTTTTCTCAAACCACTGCCCTCGCTATAAGCATTTGATATCCGATCCCGTCAAAAAGCAGCAGAGCAATTCTTGGAAAACATCGCTGAGATATTGAAATATGCCTTGCAAAAGCGTTTAAATCAAATGTTTCACTATATTTTTCGGTATATTCATAAACTGAAATTAAGAATATTATAATAAGACCTCAAACAACGACGACGCCCAAATCAGCCGTAATAAAGCCTCCTAAAACTGAACCAATAATACCTCTCTATCAGACAGACTACCATGTAAAGGTTTTAATACAATACCTTAGCGCTAATGCCATAAATGTTTCTGATAGATAACGAAGTTTATTGTCACAACAACATCTAACAACGGTCAATAGAAAAACCTAAACCTTGAGTATAAATGGAGGAAATCTTAAGAGTGCAAACACAGCCCTCCCAAGAACATAGCTATACTGGTCATTTAGCGAAGAAACTCCTCATTGGAAAAGCACCTCACAAGAGATACAGTAAAAATACCAACCGCCTCCGCTCTCAGTTTCTCCAAAATTAGCTATCGCTATGATAAACGTTATCGTTCAAATCTGTATCATGCTTCTATCGAAAAAACTTGACATGCCTAACAACACATATATTAGCTTTTTGTAAAAATGTATAATGTATAGCATGTGTATTTAACATGGGGGGATAATGTGCACAAACAACTGATGTTTCGGTTTTATGGGCTTGTTGTCCTGCTGTATCTTTCTGATATGGTTTTATTTTTAAGTAATCTTTGGAATGCTTATCGCATAACATCCTCATCGGTTTTCCTGGGCGTAACCATGGCTTTGGGCACCCTTATGCCCTATCTTTTGAAAAAAAGCGGTCTTGTGCGCATTAAAGCCTCACTGCGGTTGGTCGATTTATACAAAAGGCGGATCATTATCTATAGCCTTCTTTTATTGATTGCTCTTTTCCATTACGCTGATTCCCCCTTTGGTTTTATCGCTGTCTCTATCTCTATCGGCTATCTCTCTTTGATTACCTTAAGCACACTCGAGACTTATAATACTAAACTAGCACTTAGTGGTTATATTAGCGCCCAAAAGGCTTCCCGCATTATGCAGACAGTGGTGCAAATTGGCGCATTTTTGGGAGCAGCACTAAGTGGTTATCTCTTATAGAAGCGACCAGCCCTCGAGGGGCAGCGGCTGAAATCGGTTATAATGGTTTGATTGTGACACTTTGTGTGTTTGACATCATTATAAGCCTTATAGCCGGATATATTATATTTTGCGATGAATACAACGCTACAGATACCACAGCACTTGCAACTGGTAAGAAGCCAGCACCTACACCGCAAGCGGATGGACTCTCCCGTGAGCTTAAACTTTTATGCGTCTGCATAGGACTTATTGGCTTTCATATTTGCGCTTATAATACGCTGGCAACCATTCTTTTTCAGAGTGTGAAAAATTTTGGCTCTGAATACTATGGGCTTTGCAGTGCGGTTGCGGGCATGGGCGCTTTTTTGGCTGCTTTTATCAAAATCCCTCGTTTTGAATTTATTCTCCCAGCCCTTATATTGAGCGTAGCTGATCTTATTTTTAGCACCACACAATCGCCCTATTTGGCTGTGGTCTTTTGCTTTTTTATTGGCTTTTCAATGAATACCATGCGAATTAATGCCCGCAAACATACGATTGAAGCGACCAAAACAGAGGCTCAAGCAGAGCTGGTGGGAAGCTATAGCGGCATGCTTTATACTCTCTCCCAGTCGGCAGGTTATGTCATTCTTGGTCTTCTTACAAGCTCTGCCCTTATGGGTCCTCAAGCAGCTGTTTATCTTCTGCCCCTTATAGGGCTAATAATCTTTATTTATGTTCTTTTCCTTTTATCACAGCGGAACAAAGTATGAGAAAACCTATTCTTATTGTCGACCCTTTCTCCACGGGTGCCCTCTATGGCCCTGCTTTGCAAAAATTAGGCTATGCTTGTTATGGTGTTGTCTCTCACGCAGCTCCTTTTTCACACTTTATGCTTTCTTATCAGGGAAAGGGCATGGCAGAAGCGAAGCTTCATAGTGTAGATGAGATAAAGAAACGCTTTCCTATCGGCACGATAGAGGCTGTAATAGCGGGTGCCGAAAGAGGTATCTATTGTGCAGAGCAATTGGCGGCTTATTATGGTTGTCTTGGGAATAACCCCTTGACTACCGATTGGCGACGGAAAAAAGCAGCGATGCAAAAACGTCTTTGTGAAAATGGTTTATCTTACATCCGATCAAAAATTCTTACAAAAAACGATTGTACTCTCGATGGTTTTGAAAGCCACAGCGGCTATGTGGTAAAGCCAAATGATTCTGCAGGGAGTGATGGTGTTTTGTTTTTCTCTAATCTTGAGGAAGTAGTAACGTGGGCCTCTGAAATCGACTGGAAGAAAAAAAATATTTTTGGCGCACCTAACGAGGCCTATTTGCTTCAAGAAAGATTGGAGGGAGAGGAATACATCGTCGATGCCGTTGTAAAGGGAGAGGCTATAAAAATATGTAGTTTGTCACGATATAAAAAAGGTATTCATAATGGAAGTACTTTTGTTTATGAAACGCTTGATGTACTTGATTCTCAAGATCCCTCTTATGCCCCTCTTATCTCTTATGCAAAACAATGCATTCGCGCGCTGGAGATTGAATATGGACTTGCGCATATGGAAATCATGCAAACAGCTCGTGGTCCAGTGATGATCGAAGTAGGAGCCCGCCTCCACGGAGGAATTGCACCCACCTTGTTCGCGCATTGCTATGAAGATGGTTTACTTGAAAGCTCCGTTAACCTTATTGCAGGCGTGTTTTCGCAAACCCCAAGTCGCTTTAAGAAAAAAGGGCGTATTATCTTCCTTATCAACGAGATCGACGGTCATATTATAAAAGATGTTAACGTATGGTAGCAAAAGCTTCATTCTTGGGAAAATGTGGTTCATTTTATGCTCTTTTTTAAAGAAAACGAGCCCCTCCCCCTAACCATCGATTTAAATACCTGCCCAGCTATTATAGCAATTTGGGGACACAGTGATGATGAATTATCAGCTTTGGAGAGGATCATTCGTAGCAATTTCTTATAAAATACAGCAATTGGGAGGAAAACATGGATTCAGAAGCGCAAATAATTGAAAATATAGACAAATATTAAAAATGGATCCAGCTTAACGGATTAAACAACAAAGAAATAATTTTGTTTACAGCTTTATTGTCGAGCATTCGCGGATGGATTCTAGTATTATCTCTATCTAGAACTCCCTATAGGCAAGAGGCAGAAAAGTTATCAAGCATACTTAGTATACCTTAATGATAACTGCTATTACCATGCGTGATGGCTCTAAAATGTAGATGGATTTGAACTTTTAAATAATTTTTTAACTCTTTAATCACTTTATTTCCATACTTTTTAAATAATATTCAATAACTTAAGTAAAATAAATATTTTTATTTTGGGTTTTGGTGTGTTGTTAATCTAAAGCATATGAAGAGAATATATTAAAGAATAAAAATGTTTATACATCGAGATTTAAGCTCTGTTTTACAAAAGGAGGACTATTATGACACAGACGAATCTAGCTATTAATCCGTTGTTGCAAACCAGTGGAGAGATAGTGCTAAATGTAGAAAAAGTTGCATAAGAACCTTTAACAAAAATGATTAAAATTTAGATAGAGTTACAAGGTATGAAATAAATTTTTTTCTATCAGCTCTTCAGTTTTCTTTGGTTAATTTATTTATTCTACCTATATCATTGCAACTTTCCTCTAATGACATCGTCTATCATTAGAGGGAGATGTGTGATTGTTTTTCGGGTTGTAACAGCACATGGGTTTCGTGATTTATTTTTCCCATCAGAAGAGTTATAGTTGAACAAGTTTTAAAATACATGGCATTCCATATTGTGTGCATATAAAATTTTCAGGATGGGAGTGTTGAGGTAGTGTCTTTTCTTGGAAAGACTGTACAGCAGTTACTAGAAAATCTAGGAGAAGAAGAGCTTATTTTTAGAACAGATAGAAATTTTGATTATAACAATTAATTAAACCAAAAGAAAAATATTTATTCTAAAGTTGATGATAAAATTGTGGCAAAATATATTTTCGATAACCATAAAGAAAAAGTTAGGGAACATGTTTTTATTAGTAAGAAAGAATATCATTCATTTGTCTCGCTAAAAGTTAGCAAATTCATAGATAACTTTTTTAGTTTTTATAGTGGTGAGAAAGTAATTGTCGGAGTCAGCGGGGGTGGAGACTCTAATACATTATTACAAAGTTTAATAGAAGTTGGAATACCTAAAGATTCTTTAGTTCCTGTAATGATGTTAGGAATACCAGATTGGGATACAGGAGTTTCAAGAGCTCAAAAACTTTGTACTGATATTGGTTTAGAATTGCACCTTGTTCATTCAAATGAAGTTGGACAATTATTGGGGGTCACAGAGACAGATTGGGCGGGAAATTTTAGAAAAGCTTATCCAGAATCTGACTTAGAGGTCATTGGAACTTTAGCAGTTCGGCTAGCTTTATCTCATGTTGCTAGAAAATTAGAAACCAATCTTGTTGTGGTTGGGCTGAATTTAGAAGATCTGCTTGCTGAAAGTTTTTATAATATCATGAGAGGAAAGAATATTTCTCCTTTTCCTGTGCGTGAAGTAGATGCTATTCGTATTTGTTATCCATTATATCGTTGTCCAAAACGTATTTTAGATGGTTGTTACCCGAAATATGCTTTAGAAAATTATTTAGCAAGAGATCGTAGCCATATATATTGGAGAGCAGTTTCTTATTATTTGTCTCAATCTATGAGCACAATATTGCCTGGTATAGAATTCATGCTAATAGATGGCTTGCAAAAAATGAGTACCCGTAATGCATTTGAATGCAAATTTTATGAAAAACTAGGATTTAGTGCCGAACCACATTTAACAACAGAAGAAATTACAAAATGGCTTAACGCTTTATCTGGAAATAAGAAAAGTGTTGCGTAATTCTGTTTTTCTTATGATTTTGATTGGATGTTTAACAAGTTTTTGTGCTGGTAGTATATTATCTATTGGCCTTTCTTTATTACAATTGCAAGATACAACAGGAGAAGCATCTGCTACTCTAAATGTTGTTAATTTAATTGCAATTGGAATTGCAGGCTTATGTTTGGGAAACGTGTTGTCGCGCTACCAAGGCTTTATAATTGGATTTTATAGTCAAATTATTTGTGCTGCCTTGCTATCTTCCTTATTATTTATAAACAACTCAGTACTTATTTTATTTGTGTTTTTTTACTTGCTTTATTGATGGGAGCTGATAACCCAAATAATAACACTGCTTTAAATCAATTAATTTCAGACCCAAAACAAAAAGCTAGTATTTTTGCATTTTATACGAGTTGCTGTCAGTTTTTTATTATTGTGTCTCCATTGCTTATATATTTTATAATTGCGCATTTGGGACACAAAATAGCTATAGCTTTTATTATCTTTATTTATCTTTTAAATGCCAGTTTATGGTTTTATATGAAGTCTATACAGCAAATAAATAGGAAAAAAGAACCATCAAAAAGACCAATTCAAAGATCTTATGGTGTTGGTTTTAAATGTCTTTGGCAAATTTATGCTTTGCGGTTTTTGACGATTAATCGTATCTTGAATAATTTTCTCTATACAGGCGCTATCGTTTTATTGCCACTTGTTCTTGCATCGATAACATCAGATAATATAAAATTTACAGCCATTCAAAATTCTGTTTTTGCTTTGTCAGCACTGGGTTTTGTAATCAATGGCTTCGTTTCATCCTATTATTTACGGAAATTTCCATCTTTAGTTCGTTTTTTCGTATGGGGTGCACCAGCTTTCGCAATAATTGCCATCTCTTTTGTTTTATATTTAAACTTTACCCAATACTCTCTCTATATCATGGGTTTTTTATTAGGAATTGGGCAATTTTATTTTAGGGTATCTGGGATAACAATTGGTCAAGCCGTTACACCTAGTGACAATTTGGCTGAGGTAATTTTGGTAGGTGATGCCAGCGTGCGCATTATAACAGCTTTATTTTCTATTTTGCTTTTATATGCAGCACACTTTTTTTCATTTTCTATCTTATACGAACTTTGTATACTCGTAGGTTTTTGCGCACCTTTATTTATTTTACAGGGGCTATCCATTTACCTAAAAGGCCTTAGCCATAAAAAAAGCGTTGCATGAATGATATTCAATTATTACGCCAACCTTTATTCTGATTATAGTAATAGATAAATATTCATGATATTAATTTTAAATGAGCACATTGCACAAGAAAAACTGAAGTTTTTGGTACCTCTGGTGTAGATAAAACGAATTTAGCCCGTTAATAAACGAAATTGCAAATAGCTCTATGATCACCATTGATTCTAAAGCTTTAAGTTGGTGATAATGGTAAAAATCATTCAATAATATTCGAAAAAATATTTTATAATGACAAACAAAAGCTATGCTTGAATGATCTCTTGGCTTCATCGGTTGAGTGACGGTGCATTTCTCCATTATGGTCGATTGATAGAGTTTTCCTGTTAAGTT
Organism: Bartonella sp. AP7XZML; assembly: GCF_042195745.1. Classification (NCBI taxonomy): domain Bacteria; kingdom Pseudomonadati; phylum Pseudomonadota; class Alphaproteobacteria; order Hyphomicrobiales; family Bartonellaceae; genus Bartonella; species Bartonella sp. AP7XZML. The sequence continues at coordinate 8,198 of NZ_JBHIOT010000005.1, read as the reverse complement.
TGAGCATACTGAACGTAACCACATGGTCAAGATTCCTCCTTCCAATGTGGCCAACTTTGATCATAAAGTAGATTCTCACCTGATGAAAATTGATTGCAGAAATGCAGCTTCGTGAATAAACAAGAAAAAAAAGTAAACATACGACCCATCAACTATTGGACAAGACATTGATTTATAATGATAATATATCGTTATTCATATTGAATTAAAGACCCGAATATCGTAAGATTTCCTCATTTCAAATCTATGTATGTTGAATCAATTAAAATCACTTGTTTACACACCACAAGCAAGACTAGCATGTAGGTAAAAAACTATTAAGAAAAGACTAAGAATACCTCTCATGAATCGTCTTAAGTACTAAGGGCTGTCGCAACATCCACGAGCTGGCAAAATGTGTGATGGTGCCGGCTTGCTCTTTCATAAACTTAAAGATGGCACTGCTCAATAGCTTTATCGTTATACCATTCACGGACATCGCCGTAAAATGGGCCTGGGTGCTCTTTGAGAGATGTTTCTTTTAAAAAACCGTGAATTGGCAAACCAATGGCATTCTGTTTTACGTGAGGGGTGTTCCCTCATTCAAGAACGCAATAAAAAAAGCATGAATCAATGCATAATCTTCATTATTTAAAATATATTACTTGAGATCTTTAAAAGTCGTAAAGCAGAATTAAAAGGAGATGGGAAGTGTTTTCTATCCTTAAAACTTCATATTCTCTCTAAATTAGGCTATCTGCTCGTTTTAGAAATTACCCAAAGAGATATATAACACATTTGCTCCTATTTGGCATACAAAATCTGAAACAGCAGAGAAAGCACTCATCCGCCTTAATCCTTGTCTAAAACATGCTGCGGCATTAGATGTAGATGTTTATTTACAAGCAATAACAAAAGCGCAGACTTTGTTAGGGAAACAACGCCATAAAACACAAAACTTTCCAGAAATGGATTGGAGAGCCATCAGTCAAAGCTCCTTGTGCTCATTTTTGGAGATCGCACTCAAAAACAGTATCAGACAATGGTTACCAACTGGTTAAAAACGGTGTTCTCGCAATTCGTAAAACCAAATGATAAATATCACTGCCCTACATCAGCCGCTATAAAATACAAACAATTTAAAATTGAATTTACAGCAGACAAAATGCTGTTTGTGTCCTGTAGAAATGCCAAAAACAGCGAAAACCGGAACACTTAAAGATGAAAATCTGAAAAAATAACTCTGTAGGTAGCCTTACAAGCACTGGACAAGATCAATGTCCCCATGGGAGAAATACAATAAAAAACAAAATTTGACTAACAAGTCCAAACAAACTTTCAATCTCTCGGAAGATCCAATTTCCTTGTCTCAAAAAATATTATAAACCCTTCTTTACCCTTCACGCAGTTGTAGAGCCCGCTCGTTAACAATGCTATACTATTAGATAGACACGAACTGCCCTGTTCACAAGCGATTGATGTTTCTTGTCTAAAGATTCCGCACTTCCTGTTTCCAAGTACAAATCTTTTCAGAAAAGAAGCAATAAAAGAAAAATTAAAGAGTTTTTATAGAGATCCGATCAACAAAAAATATCAAAAAATTTCGTACATTCTAGGATTTAAAGGTTATGTGATAAAATATATATAAAGGTTTGTTTATCATCAATGGCGGAGAGAGAGGGATTCGAACCCTCGATATGGTTTCCCATATACACGCGTTCCAGGCGTGCGCCTTCAACCACTCGGCCACCTCTCCAGAAGTTCGCACTATACCCAGAAAGAAATAACGTGCAAGTCTAAACTATACATTCAAAACCCAAAAAACAAATTCATTTATTAAAGTAAGAGCTTTTATCTGTTGAATAACAAGCACTTCCCTTCTTTTTAAGAAAAAACTTTTTTCGTGGATAGGTTTGTAGAATACAATAATGAGAATAAAAAGATTGTCACCAGTTATAAACTTTCATGCTCATTTACGCACTTTCTGCTTCACAAAAAAATACTTCTCTTAAAATTAGCATACAGTCCATAGTTTTACACAACCAAATAATTAAAATCACTTACTTATAAGTCATAGGAAGGGATGGTATGTGGGGGAAGAACATTTTAAGAGAGGATAAGTGGCTCTTATGCATTTTCTTAAATAGCACGAATTTTTGCAACATTGAGAGCTGTAAAATAGTGTGATGGTATCAGTTTTCTCTTTCATAGGATTACATAATAAGCCCTATTCTAAATCCTCTATTCAATTTCACACTTCTATATTTAGTTGATACTAAAGAAAATAAAATTCAGAAAAAAACTTTGCATTTTTAATTTAATATGTATGAATATATTTTATTTTCTAAAATGAAAAAATAGTCTCATTTTGATTAAATCCAAAATAATAAAAATGCAAACCTGTTTTCATTTTTACCATATACTCTTAAATTCAGCTTTATAGTTTTTAAAATATCTAAAGTAATCTCAATTATTTAAAAAAATTACGTATTACTTCATACTTTTGATTATCGCATTCTTTAAGCGTGATATGGTCTCATCACAAAACAGAATACTCTAAAAATACTATTTTCTTTCCCATCCACACGTTTGTAAAAAAACATCTCTTAAAGCTTGCCACATCTACCTCATACGGTATCTATGAATGGTATAAAATCTATTGGATAACATCATCTTTCCTTAAATAAAAAGTAAAAGCCAAGTACTATCACGCTATTTGTCGCCTAATGTTACAATATCTATTGCTATTTGAGAGAATGCATAAAAGGAATTATTCTTTCTTAGAGTGTTTTTATCCATACATTACTCCTCCTTGTAATGTATAAAAGAGTAATTTTTATTAATTAAATATAGAGAAATTTAAAACGAAAAAAACCTACAATATTCAGGGTTCTCATTATGTAAAACGATAAATTACCATTATAAATTAATATACTGTATTAATTTTTACAGCACTAAAGATCTGATTAGTCTGCAAAATGAGCTCGTTCTTTCCCCTTAATGTTCTTTATTACCTTATATCCTTGCTTAGAGCACGTACAGCTCGTGCAGTTTCACATTGTAATGCTTTTTGTGCTAAAATTTTCATATCTTCAAAACTATGAGTCTGTAAACACGCCTTTACTGGAGAAATATCGCAAGATATCATAGAAAGCTCATGAATTCCCAATCCAGTCAAAATCATTGCACCAAAAGGATCTCCAGCCATACCACCACATACACTAACCCAACACTTATGTTGTGCAGCTCCCTGAATAGTCTGATAAATCATACGCAAAACTGCTGGATCAAGGCTATCAGCTTCAGACACAAGGTACGGACTTTGCCGATCAACAGCCATTGTATACTGTGTTAGGTCATTGGTTCCAATTGAAAAAAAATCAACATGGGCGCTTAATACATCTGCCATAATGGCCGCTGCTGGAACTTCGATCATAATACCAAGTTTTAATTTTGGTGCATCAACATCGTTGCGGATTTCCTCTGCAATCTTTTTTATAGCGACAATCTCTGAAACAGACATGACCATCGGAAACACAATCCATAGATCTCCACCCTCTTTTGCCGCTCGATATAAAGCACGTAATTGAGGCACCAAAAGATCACGTCGACGTAACAAAAGCCGCGTTCCTCGAACACCTAAAAAAGGATTGTCCTCTTTAGATAAATGTAAATGCGTAACCTGTTTATCTCCACCAATATCAAGTGCACGAATAATTAATGGCTTATCTCCTACAGCTGTAATCATCGCCCGATATATATTAAATTGTAGCTCTTCATCCGGAATATATGGATTCTCTAAAAACAAAAATTCCGTGCGCATGAGTCCAACACCTTCAGCCCCCAAATCAAGCGCAACAGGAACCTGATTTGCGTAGTTGACATTAGCCATAATACGAATTCTTTGACCATCTATCGTTTGCGCTGGTAATCTACACGCACTTATTTCACTGACACGTTTTTGCGCAACAGTATCAATATGCCTTTGAGCATCTTCAACGTCTTCAAGCGTAGGATTAAGGTAAATAAACCCGTTATCGCCATCAATAATAGCCTGAATATCAGACTGAATTGCTAAAATATCATCACCTGCAGCAACAACCATTGGAATACCAAGAGTACGCGCCAAAATAGCTGTATGAGATAATGGACCTCCCCATGCTGTTGCTAATCCTTTTACCCTTGTACAATCAAGTTGTGCTACATCAGAAGGAGAAAGGTCATTTGTAACCAGAATTACACCATGTGGAATATCATTTAAAAAGAACGATCTATAGGATGGATTGATTTCACCTAAAACACGTCGACCAACATCAACTAAATTAACAGCACGTGCTGCTAACAAAGGATTATCTACCTTAAAAAACATATCTGAAAATTGACGAACCGCTCTATCCCAAGACCAAGCGACACCATGACCTTCCGCTATAAAACGATAAGCTTGAGCTATTAAATTTTCATCTTCAAGCAAAACCATTTGCGCAGAAAAAATCGCAGCAGAATCTGCTCCCATACGCACTGTAATATCAGAAATCACAGATGCCATTTTATGTTTTGTTTTTGTAAGAGCATTTTCAAGACATGCTGCACCAGCTGCAAAATCAATTGGCTGATCTATTATGGAAATATCATTTTGCCTTAAAACAAAAATCTTACCAAATGCTAATCCTGAACTCGCTCCAACACCAGAAATGCCTTTTTGCATAGAGCGTGGATACCAACCATGAAAAGCCTTTGTTTGAGATTCCATTGCTCTTATCAGACATTTTTCACTAATACTCACTTTTTTTGCAATAGCAATGGCATCATTGAGAAGTTGTGCTCCTTCTGCAGCATCTGTAGAAAAAATCAGAACATCACCGTTTTTTACTCCTAATTGCAATAAACCAACCAAATTTTTCATTTCAACGGTATATTGACCATGGCGAACTCTGATGGAACTTTGAGCCTTTTTCGCAAAATCAACCCAAAGAGAAGCTGGTCGTGCATGAAGACCACTTGGATAATCTAAAGTCCATTCCTGACACACAGAAAGGTCACCAATAAAAGTTTTTTCTATCTTCATATTTTGGTCAAACAAAGTTGTAACAATTTGTTGTTTGTCCATAGTTGTTGCAAGTACTTCAAGCTGTTTTTTATCAAATAAAAGAGACGTCAATTTTTTACAAATTTCTCTATAGCGATCTGGACACGCTGCAATGGCAATAACCAAATATGCTTTCTTGCCATCCTGCCACTCAACACCAGCAGGAACCTGTATAACAGCAACAGCATCCTTGATAATTAAATCACGATTTTCAGCCATACCATGAGGAATGGCTATACCATTTCCAAGCCAAGTATTGGTTGTTTCTTCACGTTCAAGCATGCTTGCCAGATAACACTTATCAACTGCACCAACCTGCACAAGCAATTCAGCGGCAGCATAAATTGCATCATTTTTATGATCAAAAGCAGCTGCAAGTTGTACAGATCTTATAGACAAGATTTCACCATCAGCAAAATCTACATTCATTGCTTCTGCTTTCTCATATCTCATCATGAATTCAAATTGCCTCACATTTGAACACCAATATCTCTGATACATTCCTTTTCAAAGCTGCATTTCCCAAAATACAAGCTATAAATACCACCACAGCTCTCTTTATATTTTACAGAATATAGCTAAGTGAGGTGCTTAAATACCTCAATATAACCGATAAAACAATTAGATATTATTATCCACCTAAGTGCTTAAAACCATCATAAACAAGTCTGCCTCTTACTCTTTTACTTTACAAAGACAAAACCCCGTTTTTTACAGCACCAATCACCTGAAAAACTATGCTTTCAAAATGCTCTTATTATCCTAAGTTGATCCTAAGTTATCCAACATAACTTTTCATTATTTTTCCTACAAGAAAGCATCCTTCCCAATCATCCGTAACTTCAGCTAATATTTTGATTGATTCCTCAAAGTTTATTTAACCTATTATCCCTCTTTATAAATTCATTACATAATTACAAATTGCTCCATGCAACTTATCATCTTTAAAATTCCGTGCTGCCCATCTTATGATATCAAACCCTCGATATATAATATTTATATATTTTAAGCTACACCTTTACTTCAATCAACATCGCAAATACACAATACCCTCTGTCGCACATTTGCAAAGTACGAACATCCCCCCAAGCACTATCATCAATTACTAAAATAAAGAAAAACTCTACAAATAAGATAAATAAAGTAAAAAATGAAACGCAATGATTGCCTTAACTCTAGCTCTTATGCTTGTTTATTTTCAACAATACACAATAATAGTGAAATCAGAAAAAATATTTTTGAAGGGCGCTGATTGCACGTTGGTTATTTTTATATCTTTAAACACCGTCTTCCTTAAAAATATAATTTCACTCTCGATTTACCGAAAATTCCTTAATGCACGTCACTTTCAAAGTAGTTTTGACTACCTTCTTATGGATTTTTTATCCCTATGTCTTTTTAAATGAATAGCCCCACCTATCCACACTACCACCTAAAAACAGTATGACAACTCATCAATACCACAATGCCGATAAAAAGATCCATCTTTATCAAAATGATTACATCAATAATGCTCTCATTAAATTTCTCATAATTTTCTGAAAACAAACTGCTTCTCTTATAAGAAATTACTCGACGCTTCTTCATACATAAAAAGAAAGTCTCTCCTCACTATTATTATACAGAAACTTATCAACAAACTCTATCATAATATCAATATGTTCAGTACTTAAATACTAACATAACAGCGCAGAAACTTTTTCCCTCATTGATAAAAGCCATTTCCTCAATTCTACCTTTTTCGTATATCTTCTACATTTATTATAGTACCAACGCAAAAAGGGAAAGATAAGACTCTATCTTTCCCTTTTAATACTTATAAAACCACAACTATAATTCAATAAAATCCTGTTGATTGCTAGAGAGTGTTACAGATTACTCTGCTGCCTCCAGCATAGGAATGACTGAAACATAGAAACGATTACCCGCTTTGCGTTGAAAAGAAACCTTTCCATTTGATAATGCAAAAAGCGTATGATCTTTTCCAATACCAACATTGTTACCAGGATGCCAACGTGTACCACGCTGGCGAATAATAATATTTCCGGCAATAACGGTTTCACCACCAAATTTTTTAACGCCTAGACGTTTCGATTCTGAATCACGACCATTACGCGAGGAACCACCAGCTTTTTTATGTGCCATAGACGCTCTCCTTTAATCTTTCTTACTCTTTGATGCTACAGACGCTTTCTTCTGCGGCGCAGTCTTTTTTTCAACTGTTTTTTTAGCCGTCTTCTCAACAGAAGCAGCAGCTTTTGTTTCTTTTGGTGTAATTGCTTCTTCTTTTATCGGTTTTGCAGCAACTTTTTTAGGTTTTGAACCACCCATTAAAATTTCTAAAACACGAATCCTCGTAAATTCTTGACGATGGCCACGCGTGCGTTTAGAATTTTGACGACGGCGCTTCTTAAATGCGATAACCTTGCGCCCACGTGCCTGTTCTAAAATCTCAGCTGTCACCAATGCATCAGCAACGACAGGGGTACCAATAACCGCATTACCTTCTTGCCCAACCATTAATATGTCATTGAATTCAACAACATCACCCGCATTTCCACTAACTTTTTCAACTTTTACCACTTGATTAGCAACAATGCGGTATTGCTTACCACCAGTTTTAATGACTGCGAACATTTTTTATCCTTCCGTTCACTCCAGCTCTTATTTAATTTCTGCCTTGAAATAAGGGAAAATAGGCTGCTTTTTATCAGTCGTAATAGATCCCAAAGAAGGATAAAACCTTCTTCAACACAAATATGCGCAGATTTCCCCACGCTTATATTTTGTATATATGAAGGAATTTCTATTCTCTGTCAATAAAGTCCCATAAAAAAGAAAAAAAGGTTGTACCAAAAACAATTGAAGGTTATCTACCCCTTATACACTCAAATAGTGCCGATTTTTGTTTCACTTTATTATGGAGAGATGGCTGAGTGGTTGAAAGCACCGCACTCGAAATGCGGCATAGGGGCAACTCTATCGGGGGTTCAAATCCCTCTCTCTCCGCCACAGTTTATAAAGCGATATTATTAAAACTGTCTTTAATCGTTGTAGCTTGCCAGCAGGTTTTGTATATTTTGACACTAGGTTTTGTACCAATTTATTTTTTCTCAAAGAGTTTTAAAGATGT
>NZ_JBHIOT010000004.1:0-10428 GCF_042195745.1 Bartonella sp. AP7XZML | reverse complement strand
TCGCATTTTTCTGCATTTTTTTCACCATTTACTCAAAATGGATTTAATAAGCTTCATTTCGATTCTTTTGGAGAGAATTAATCAATAGAATATATTGTCATGGAGCTTATCCTTTATGTCTTGCCCTCTTTATTTTGATAATGAACACGTCACGCTACGCTCTCTGTTGGAATTCTACCGTAAAAAGGCAAAATCACCCCGTGAATTAGGAACCATGTTTGAAAACCTTGTCATGGCTTATTTGACAAACGACCCGCTTCAAAAGCAAGAATACGAAAAGGTTCAGACTTATTTGGAATGGGCTAAGGAGCATGATGAAGATGGACGTGATATCGGCATTGATCTGGTTGCTAAAATTCGTGATGAAGAAGGATATGCCGCTATTCAATGTAAGTTTTATAGTGCAAATCATCAAATCAAGAAGGAAGATATTGATAGCATTATTGCTGCCTCAGGAAAAAAGATCTTCACACGCCGTATTCTGGTTGATAGCACCGAAGGTAATGGAGTGACAATGCCGATCTCACCTGTGAAGGACAAAGAGTCCGCATTCAACGGATTAATCTTTTTGATCTGGAAAACAGTCAAATAGATTGGTCAACCTTTGAAAGCAAAGGGGAAGCTACTCTTAAGAAAAAAGAACCGAAAAATCTTTTAGATCATCAACAAGAAGCGCTTAAAGCTGTTTGTGAAGGGTTAAAAGAAGCAGACCGCGGCAAGCTGATTATGGCGTGTGGAACGGGAAAGACCTTTACCAGTCTGAAGATAGCAGAAGCTCTTGCTGGTCAAGGTAAACGTGTTTTATTTCTTGTCCCCTCTCTTTCTTTAATGTCACAAACAATAAGAGAATGGACAGCAGATACAGAAATCCCCTTGCGTTCCTTTGCGGTGTGTTCTGATACACAAGTTGGCAAACGTCGTAAAGCCCAAGATGATGCTGCCGAACTCGATGTCTCGGATCTCGCTCTACCAGCAACAACAGATTCTCAAAAGCTTGGAGAAAAAGCCAATAAGGTTTCTCCTGATGCAATGACAGTGGTCTTTGCTACCTACCATTCGATCCAAGTGATTTCGGATGCGCAAAAGAAATATGCTTTACCGGAATTTGATCTGATCATTTGTGATGAAGCACACCGTACCACTGGAGCTGTGTTAGGAACAGACAAGAGTGAATCTGAGTTTATCAAGGTTCATAATAATAGCCTTATTCGGGGCAAGAAACGTCTGTATATGACAGCAACACCTCGTATCTTTAGTGATAATGCCAAAAAACAAGCTAATGAGATTGATGCTGTTCTGGCTTCTATGGATGATGAAGAGCTTTATGGAAAAATCCTTTATTCTTATAGTTTCTCCCATGCTGTAAAAAATGGACTTTTAACGCCTTACAAGATTATCGTTTTAGGTGTTGATGAAGGAGAAGTGAGTAAATCTATCCAGCATCTGATGACAGATGAGAATTATGAACTTATTCTTGATGATAGAACAAAGATCATGGGTTGTTATCAAGCTCTTACCAAAATGGATCTGAAAATTGATCTTGGGGATGATACAAGACCCATGCATCGGGCTTTGGCTTTTTGTAGAGATATTGATACTTCTGAACGCATATGTAGAACATTCAACAATGAAGAAGTTAAGAAAGATTTACGTAATCTTCATGAAAACCATAAAAATATTCCCCCTCTTAACTGTCAAGTAGATCATATTAATGGAAAATCTGGTGCCAAAAACCGTACGATAAAACTTGATTGGTTGAAAGAAGATGCGGGTGAGAATGTCTGCCGTATATTAACCAATGTACGCTGCCTTTCAGAAGGTGTTGATGTTCCTTCCCTTGATGCGGTTATGTTTTTACACCCGCGTAAAAGCCAAGTGGATGTGATACAAGCTGTGGGACGTGTGATGCGTCGTGCAAAAGGCAAAAAGATGGGCTATATCATTTTGCCGGTTGGTGTTCCTGCTGGTGTTTCACCAGAAGAGGCATTAAAAAATAATAAGAGATACAGTGTTGTCTGGCAAGTTCTGAATGCTTTGCTTGCCCATGATGAGAATTTTAGTAAAACCCTTAACCAGATGGTCTTAGGGCAAGACGTAAGCTCTATCATCGACATTGTTACAGTTTCTAAAAAGACCGAATTAGAGAATGTCACCACGGTTATTGACGAAATCACGCTCCACGAAAAATCAGAAAAATCGGGACTTCGTATTGGGACACAAGCTCATGAACCGCACCAAACATATGAAGGACAAGGAAGATTGCCCTTTTTTGTTGAGTTTCCCAATGCTCTCAAAACACTGATTGTTAAAAAATCTACTATGAGTGATTATTGGGGCATTTGGGCTGGCAATGTTGCTGAGATTGCACAAAACCATATCACACGCCTTCAAACTATGCTTTCTGATCAAACAAGCGAAGCTTATCATGCCTTTGATGCGTTTTATAAAGAATTAAAAAACAACTTAAACAGTGAGATAAAGCAAGAAGAAGCGATTGAGATGTTAGCGCAACATCTTGTGACGCGTCCCGTGTTTGAAGCTTTGTTTGAGGGCAATGAATTTGTGCAAAACAATGCCATTTCGCAAGCAATGGAAAAAATCTTAACAGAACTCGATAAAACCAATATTGAAGAGAAAACGAAAGATCTTGATAAATTTTACAACAGTGTCACGTTCTGTACAGCAGAGATTACCGAAACTCATGCAAAACAGAATCTTATTATAAACCTTTATGAAAGTTTTTTTGTAGTGTAGCTGCAAGAATTTGTTTAACTCTTTATTTGAAGAAAAAAGAGTTAACTCTATAGGAATCAAAATTCCAAAATATTGCTTATTTTGTTAAATCTGATTTTTAGAACGTGGGTTAGGAATATTCTGAAAGTCGTTTTCAGAATCAATCACTTCAGGATTATAAGGACTATTTTCTCCCGTTAAAACATAAATCCAATAGCAGATCTTCGAGTTCACAGAAAACTTTTCGATTATTAAGGTAGCACATTGATTATCACAGTTAAAATCGTATCTCCCTTCCTCTAAAAATTTATCAGCATCATTGATATTAACTAATTCTGAGGCTGGATCTATTTTATATTTATAAGAAAGGAAGTTAATGGTATTCATAAAGTTAACATAATTACAATGTCTATGTCTTATCAGATGGCAGGTGTTGCCTAAGTTATCTTAGTGACTATGGGAGTGTAGTGTATCCCAAATATATTGCGTCGTTTAGAATCGTTTGGCTGAAAATTAAGGCTATAAAACTTTAATTGCAAAAGCAATACGAACTTTAGAGAACTCTGCAGTGAGAGCTACTTAGATTTTTAGAATATGGGCTCCCCCTTCCCTGCTTTTAAGTGGAGGAGAAATCAGTGCTTTGAACGAAGCATGGCATCACGTAAAATGGCGTTAATCCGCGTTTGATATCCTTTCCCTTGACTTTTAAAGTCACGCTAGTACGTCTGAATCCACACGCACAGTTGTGACAGTTTTCATGGGTTTACAGAATGGATTGAAAACGGCGTCTTTCCAGAACTCATCATTGAGTGACAGAATATCTCTATGATCAATTGCACTATCCGACATTACAGCCAATTTATCAATTTCAACTCTCTGTTCATCTGTCAAAGCCGATAAGTTAGCTACCTCGATTTTATAACGAACTTTCTTCTTTATAACGTTTCTTTTCTTTCGAGTTGGCTCTCTGTGCTGAAATAATACGGATTACCTCTATGCCATCTTTATCGTCATGGACAGTATGCACTACGAATAGTAATAAAAAAACTCCACAAGCACTAAAGCTTGCTAACCATACTCTCCACTTTCAACACGGTCTTGTTTAGCCATGGAGAATGGATCAGAAAAAACATATGCAGCTATTTCAAAACTTTACACGGTGCTTTCTAAGGTTACTTTTTTTAGCTTCATCCCATTCAAATCTCATTTTTATACCTTATATTAATACATTTATGAGGGCATAATATACATCAAGAGTTTTAGATGAACACTTAATTATCCATGTTTTTGTAAAATTAATATAATTTAATACTTTAAAAATTAGTGATTAATTAACTAAAAATATTAAAAAAATAATAAATTATTCTAAGGCTTTATGCATATAATATGCAAATCGAATAAAACTTACAAGCATGTTGAATAAAATGATATTAATTGGCTATTTAGGGGCTGCTCCTGAAAGCAAAAAAATGAATTTGGGTGCCGAAATATTCAACTTTCGTATGGCTACCTTTGAGAACTATACAGATAAAAATACCAATAAAAAGTAGACAAAACAGAATGGTATTCCGTGGTGCTTTTTAATCTACATACATTTGGCAAAACTTGTTCTTCAGTACAAAATTGCCCCTTTTTCCGAATGAACGAGAGGAACGGTTTTTTTAATGGTCAACGCTACAAAGGATGCAATCAGCACTTTCAAGAAACCACTAACCAAAAAAACTAATGAACTTATTAAAACTGTCAGCAAAGGGACCTGTGTCATATAAGCCACCCATGGTATTCCAAAAGAATAGACTATCCCAATGCCACCCACAGTATTTATCACAAATAATATTATAAAATTTAACCGGTGCCAAAATAATTCTACCATAAAGCCAATAAAAAATGCAGCAAATGGAAAACTAATCAGATAACCACTCGTAACTCCTGAAAAAACACTAATTCCACCACGACCACTAGGCAATAGAGGTAACCCAATCGCAATAAGAACAAGGAAAAGAAGTGATGCTAACGCTCCCCTTTTTGCTCCAAGTATAGAGCCTGCTAACATCGGAGCCATAGACTGAGCTGTAATAGGGACACCCAGCAAAAAAGGAAGATAAAGAGGAGGAAAAAGACTCAAAACAGCGTAAATAGAGGCAAATAAAGCAATATAAACCAAATCTTTTGTATTCACTGAATTATTCCTTCACTAGGGAAAAGCTTTCGTTATTGTTGTACAATTAATAAAAAGTATCAGATTTATAAAAGTACACTTTAAATACCTTAGATATAGAGAAAAATACTATAATAATTTATTTTAATAACATCACTTATATGAATCATATTAGATTCTACAATGTTTAATTACATCATAAATTACTATAGTTAAATTCAATAATAGTGATATATGAATATTATATAATAACAATATAACAAAATAATACATTTATTTTAGTTATTATGCTTTGAATGAATGAGAGGAACAGATCTTTTAATCGCAAGTGCAATAAAGGATGCAATCAACGCTTTTAAACAATCGCCTATCAAAAAAACTGATGAAGCCATTAAAACATTCAGTAAAGAAACTTTGGTCATATAAGCTGTCCATGGAACACCAAAAGAATAAACTATCCCAATGCCACCGACAGTATTTATTATAAATAATGTTATAAAATTTAACCGCTGCCAAAACAATTCTACCATTAAACCAATAAAAAATGCGGCAAATGGAAAACCTATTAAATAACCACTTGCAATTCCTGAAAAGACACTGATTCCACCACGACCACCAGGCAACAGAGGTAATCCAATCGCAACAAGAACAAGAAAAAGGAGTGACGCTAAAGCACCCCTTTTTGCCCCAAGTATAGACCCTGCTAGCATCGGTCCCATCGATTGAGCCGTAATAGGTACCCCTAGAAGAAAAGGAAGATAAATAGAAGGGAAAAGGCCCAAAATAGCATAAATAGCGGCAAATAAAGCAATATAAACTAAATCTTTTGTATTCATTTGATTCTTCTTTTTTTACTATAAAAACTTTTATTATTATGAGATGCTATATCAATAGTATCAGCATCATAAGAACGCGCGTCCAATGCTTCAGCCACTTCTGACGCCATTCTTATGGTCCGTATAATTAAAGGTATCGCAAGAGCGACAATGTTAGTATTAAGTCCTCGTGCTTGCTGTGCTTCATGTACCTCATTAAACTTTTCACCCAAAAGAGGAATAAACCTGATCGCCATAGAGATAACCATACTCACTTTTGATGGATTTATACCAAAACAACGAAAGGGCTGGAGGCCTGCTTCAATTGCATCCACCATATCTGACACTTTTGTTGTGAATGAAATAACTGATGATAAAGAAAAGAGGATAACAAGACGTAATATGACCTCAACTCCCGTAAGCCAACCGCTAAAAATAGTTTGAAATACAAATAGAAGAACTAAAAGCAATCCCATCGATTTAAATTGCTTTATCACAGTTTTGAAAGGGATTTTGGCGACTCTATAGAATAAGATGACCAACAATAAAAATAAACCAAGAAGCGCTATGGAAGAAACCATTATTATAAAAGTTCCACAGGCCGTAAGAAATAATAACTTAACTCCAGGACTTAACCTATGAATAAATGTATCCCTCGGAATATATAAACCGATCATGACATTCTTCTTATATACTCCTTTATAGCAACAAAAGGTACATCATCAATTGCTATCTCCCCCTTATCAAAAACCAGCACTCTATCAAACTTTTTCAAAAACTCTAAATCATGCGATACAACTATTGCCGTTTGTGGTAATTCTTCTATCACTTGCGTAACGCGATGCTTATTTCGCAAATCAAGTAATGTCGTCGGCTCATCAAAAATAATGTAGTCTGGTTTCATTGCAACTACACTAGAAATAGCAACGAGTTGTTTTTGCCCACCACTTAATAAATGGACAGCGTGATTTCTGAAATCTTGAAGTTCATAGCGCTGTAAAATTTCATCTACACGCTCCTTAATTTCATTTTTATTAAGCTTTAAATTTTTGAGACCAAAGGATAAATCCTCTTCAACTAATGGTAAAACAATCTGATTATCGGGATTCTGAAAAACAAATCCAACTTTACGTTTTACTGCTTTTGCATCGCGTTTTGTATCAAGCCCATCAACGCTTACAAAACCATGAGATGGTAATTGGAGCCCATTAATAAGGCGAACAAATGTACTTTTCCCAGAACCATTCGCACCTATAATAGCAACTCGTCTTTCGGTAAGCTGTACAGTAATATTTCTTAAAACACACAAATCACCAAAAACTTGTGTTACCTCATCAAATTTTATAATCCCCAAGGTTTATTCCAATCAATCCCTTTTATTAGCTCTTCTTTCTCTATCGCTTCAGTTTATAACCTAAAAGTAATAACAAGCACCATAGAGGAATAATAATGACTGCCAAACTCATATCAGGCATCTGTACAGGAATATATACTTCAAGAAAAGGCAAGCTTATTCCTATCATATCAAAAAGTCGAGTCATCAATCCATTTTTCCCAAAACCACTGACAAACATAATGCAAAATAATAAAACAAGAAAGCAGAGGCAAAGATAGTTAGCGTAAGGATATAAACCAAACGCATAAATAAAATCGCCCTTTCTGTTCTTATGGGCATTGCGAAATTTCAAATGAACAATAACAATAATAGCCCAAGTAATCACTGCTGCTGCAGTTGCAAGAGCCATGATCCGCATGAAACTATTATCAGGAACAAGAGCATTAACAACGACAATCAACGCCGTACATAATGAAGAAAAAAGGATAGCAATATAAGGAACACGAGCAGCACTCAGTTTACTAAAAATATGTGGTGCATTTTTTTGTACAGCTAAACTATAAAGCATACGGCCATTAGAATAAATGCCACTATTGTAAACAGAAATAGCAGCCATAATCACCACAAAATTCAAAATATGACCAGCAGCAGGAATTCCTATAGTCTCGAAAATTGTGACAAAAGGACTACCATTTTTTCCAATCATATTCCAAGGGCTGATTATCATAATAATGCTGATAGAACCAATATAAAAAATTATAATCCTCCACATAACTTGACGAATAGCCGCTGGAATTGTTTTTTGTGGATTAGATGCCTCTCCAGCAGCAATACCAATAAGCTCCGTTCCTCCAAAAGAAAACATTACTACAGAAGTTGCTAAAACAACCCCTACTGCTCCATAAGGGAAAAAACCGCCATGGTCCCAAAGATAATGAATATTCGCTTGATTTTCCCCTAGTCCAGTGACAATGAGAAAAATTCCAAAAATAATCATACCAATAACAGCAGCCACTTTGATCAAAGCGCAAGCAAATTCAAATTCTCCATAAAAACGAACATTAAACAAATTAACAAATGTAACAAATAAAAGAACAATGAAAGATGTCTTCCAATGATCAATCAAAATCCAATGATCAAGGTAAAACCCTATCACTGTAAGTTCAGCCATGCTCACAAGAATATAAAGAAACCAATAATTCCAACCTGTTATGAAACCAGCTAATCTCCCCCAATATTTATAAGCAAAAAAACTAAATGCTCCTGAAGACGGTTCTTCTACTGACATTTCACCAAGCATTCGCATAATGAAATACATAATAAGCCCGCCGACAAGATAAGATAAAATAACTGAGGGACCAGCTAATTGAATTGCCTCGGTTGACCCATAAAAAAGTCCTGTCCCAATAACCCCACCCAAAGCAATCATTTGAATATGGCGATTTTGAAGGCTACGCTTCAATTCCTCGTGCTTTTTTTCAGACATCATGCCTCACTACTTTTGTTGAACTTAACCTCAACTTTTATTGAAAAATTAGGCACCTCTTTCAAAAAACACAAAACAAACGTAAACTTATTTTCTTATCATAATGCAACTCCTTATTTTTTTGTGCATTATACGTATGTCCCGTTGAAGTTTTAAGAAAAAATATGCTCCACCCTTTATTTAAATTAATGTCCTTCATTTTCGTTACACTAACCATTATAGCATTGGTCATTGATAACGCACACTCTGTAATCACATCACATTGGACAACAACCCCCTTTAATAAAATTTTAACAAGCCTTCTGCAAACAGATATCTATCACCTTAATCAATCTCTATGCAAGGTAATGCCTGATTTTCTGTCCTCAATTTGCATTACTCTCACTTATTTACCCGCATGGTCTATCTTTGGTGCTTTAGCAATAGTATTTTGTATCTTAAATTACGAAAAACAAAAGCCTTTTCACAAAATATCATATACATATAACGAAGAGTACATTTGATCTTTAAAAAAACTTCTAGAGCTCTCTGTACTATAACATAATCGATGTCGCTTAAAACCCCTCACTCTATTAAAACAACTGAAGATCACTTGATCATCAGAAAAAATTAAAACGCTTCATTATAAATATAGGCGCTCACTTATGATTTCTATAGATAACGATAACATCACTTTATTTGTATCAATTTAAAAAAATTAGCGAATAAATCTACCTCCCACCTATAAGAAAACTCTGTACAGAAAAAACTTAAAATATTGCAGTTCATATATTTTTCTATGGCTGTTTCTTTAATACTCTACAAAAACTTTTCTTAATTTTCGTACTAGAAACCCCATATAAAAAAACGTCTTCTAATATCAGCTCTCCTTATAAGATTGGAACTTATTAAAATTAATGAAGAAGCTTATAAAAATTATTCTACAAGTCTAACAAAATGCGTGAAATAAAAACTCATCTGTAAATAATTGCAATTGTGATAAAAAATATTTCGCACCTTCTCCCTATTGAGAAAATGGTAAGATAACAGCTTCAGTAACACTCTAGTTCTTTTAAATCTGAAAATCGTCTCGCTAAAATATCAACTTTTTTAGATATCTCATCCAAACTTTTCCATTGATTAGTTACCTCTCGAGAAAGTTCCTCAATGAATTTTTCTTGGTAAGCTAGCTTCATTTCTAGTTCTATCAGCCGATCTTCATCCGACATGATTTTTACTCCCTCTTAAATAAAAAACGTGATTAATTTTATTAATCCTCCTCCCTTTTTCTTCCCATAAAAATGAGAAGTAACTTCTCAACTAATTTTACTCATCTATTTGCACATTATAAAAGGTTTATGATGATCTTTATTTTCCCAATCACTCTATGCAACAAATTTCTTTCTTAAGAATCAGAAAATGTTTTTATCTTTACTAAGTTATCTTGACACCATTTTTCATCCTAAAGATCTACATTCCCAGCTTCTTAATTTAAGTGCTATCGTAAATTGAAAAGCATTTTATAGCATTAAGGTCAAAGAATACTTTCCTCTGACTTTTACATAATTCTCCTTCAAATTATTATCATATGTACAAATTATTGAAAAAATGCATTCTTGCTTTTATACGTACTTTTAGCTATTACCCTCAAATTAGTTTTGTCTCATTGACTTACAAACCTATGCCGCATTAGCTCAGTTGGTAGAGCACATCATTCGTAATGATGGGGTCGCTGGTTCGAATCCGGCATGCGGCACCGTTTTATTTCTTAAACATATTGAAATATATAGATTTTTTCTTTAAATAGCCATTTTCATACCACCTTTTAGACCACCTTCTACAGTGTAGCTTGCCAGCGGGTTTTGTATATTTTGCCACTAGGTTTTGTACCAATTTATTTTTTTTCAAAGAGTTTTTAAGG
>NZ_JBHIOT010000003.1:8866-49564 GCF_042195745.1 Bartonella sp. AP7XZML | reverse complement strand
GGATTTTTGGTTTGCACTTCAAGCCCCCCTCCGGTTGCGAGCGCCCTCGCATTGGTATTCCGGGAGTCTAAAAGTACTGAACCCTAGTCAGCTTTTTTGCTTTTAGTGCGGAAACGCACCTGGACATAGCAAAAACTCCCGGAATTCCGGGATACCCACAAGAGTGGGTTCAATTGTACGCTAGGGTTTAGGGCTTTTAGTTCCCTGTTGATCGTTGCGTGGACGATCAAAATTACACTTTAAGTGATAAAGTAATTTCAGAAGATTGGCAAGAAAAATCAAAATAATCTCAAAGACTATAAGATTGGGTACTTTTTAAAAAAGTGCGAAATATGGATTATAAATCGCGCTTTTACCTATCAGAATGTCGATAAAATATGGATTTTTAGTTTGCACTTCAAGTCCCCCTCCGGTTGCGAGCGCCCTCGCATTGGTATTCCGGGAGTTTGAAAGCACTGAACTCGATCAGCCTTTTGCTTTTAGTATTTATAATACTTGGACATAGCAAAAGCCCCCGGAATTCCGGGGATACCATTAAAGTGGTATCGATTTTTGTTTAGCGAGTTTTCAGGCTTTCAAATTCCTATTGGTCGTTGCGTATACGACCAAAATCACATGCCAATTAATAAAACAATTTCAGGAGATTGGCAAATAAAAATAGTTTTTATTTATAAACTTTATTTTTTAATGAGAGGCTTTCCGCCTCTTAAACTCTCCGGAACGCTCACCAAAATCATGACATCAGATCCGCTTTTAATGAGAGGACTAACAAGTCTTGGTTCTTAGTGTCAAGGAGACCATTACATGGCGCCTAACGGCGTCCTTGACCCCCAGAACTTAACGGCTTGTTTTGTCCCTCTCACGCGGCTCCGAAATCATGATTAGAAGGGGAGCTTATAGGGGGAGTGATATCAGGCATATCAATTTATCAAGGTGTTTTTAGAGTGTATGATGAGTATTTTAGGCTGGATTTTTTTGTCGCGTTTGATGAAATAATCTCGTTTGAGGGGTGATCTGAAGTGCTTGGGGGAGATTGGCTAGGCAAGAAGCTGGGGTAATACTATTGTTTATAGAGTGGTGCGGTGTGGAAGTTTCATTTGGCTTTATTCTGTAAATATGTAAAAGCGTAAAAACGGAAATGTGTAAAAAAGGAAGCTGGGACTTTATGTGGGGTGTATGCTTTTGGCATGGCATGGAATGTGGTGAGATAAATGGGGGAAAGAGTTTTTGTGAATGGAGTGGTAAGCTGGGATGAAGCCTGCTGGAGATTGAAGGGAGAAGAGAATGTGGGGGCGGAATAGGAATGAACAGACTAGAGGGGGTAAGAGGCGGTGGTGCGAAGGGATGCGTGAAGGATGGTGTGAGGAGATAGCGCTTTGCTTTTATGGTACTTGATGAAGTGGTGTCATTTGAGGGGGGGCTGAAGTCCGTGGATGTGGGGTGATCTGAAGTGCTTGGGGGAGATTGGCTAGGCAAGAAGCTGGGGTAATACTATTGTTTATAGAGTGGTGCGGTGTGGAAGTTTCATTTGGCTTTATTCTGTAAATATGTAAAAGCGTAAAAACGGAAATGTGTAAAAAAGGAAAAGGCTTTATGTCGTTAGAGGCGTTGTGGTTAATGATACGCAATGTATAGGGATCGTGTTTTCAAAGGTAGGAAGAACAACATAAATGGAAGGAGTGGCTTAGAGGAAGCGTGTGAAGAGAGAGAAAATGGGGAAGGCTGTATGGGAAATGCATAGAGTATGAAGTGTGGGGCAGTGAAGCATGTTGTGAATGGTGAGTGAAGAATGGAGAAGGTTTTTGAGAAAAGGAAGGGCTTCTGGCGTGAGGGGGAGTGGTGTTTATCTGAAGGGCACATGTTTAAGGTGTGGAAGGTGAGGAAAAGTTGGAGGGAGGATGATTGTTCGTAAGTTGTGGAGGGATTAGTCAGAGGTGTTGGGAAAATGCTTTAGGGGAAAAAATTAGCGTAATTTCTTGTCACACTGAAACCAAAATCATCATAAAAATTGAAGGAAATTAGCGGGTAAAATTGGTGAAAAAAAAGTTTTGATTCTTAAGGTGTGGGATGACGTTTTTTGAGAGCATGGAAGAGTAAACTTGAAAAACCTTTCCCTTTTTGTGGAATTTTTATTCACAAACTTAAGAAAATAGGATATGAACGCTGGAAATAACGCGCAGCTTAACAAAATATGTGCACTGTAAAGGAAATGTTTGTTTATGTCAAAAGAAGAAGTTTTAGAATTTTCTGGTATCGTTACTGAACTCTTACCTAACGCGATGTTTCGTGTGAAACTGGAAAATGATCATGAAATTATTGCCCATACCGCTGGTAGAATGCGGAAAAATCGTATACGGGTGTTGGCCGGTGATAAAATCATGGTGGAAATGACACCTTATGATTTGACAAAAGGGCGTATTACATATCGCTATAAGTAGCCTCGTGGGTGGCTTGCACTTTTTTCTAAAAGCTATCATATTATTTCTATTATTTTTTAACAGTTTTTTAGTTTGCTTTTCATGAGTGAAAAAAGAGGAGTGTTTGAAGAGCCTTGAAAAACTGTAAAATCGATGCGGAAAAAGGATAAGGAGATCAATAGCGCTTAAAAGGAGGCGCTTAAAAGGAGGCGCTTAAGGGGGTGAGAGAGAAGTCGATTGTGAAGGGGTGGAAATGAGAAATATAAGAGAGTGGGGGGAAAAACGTTTGGCAGATACTCTTACAGAAGAAATTCATTTGGTGCTTGCCTCCGCTTCGCCAAGGCGTTTAGCGCTCTTGGCACAAATAGGGATTGATCCCCAGCAGGTTTATGCAAGCGATATCGATGAAACGCCAAAATTAAAAGAACATCCTGCAAACCTTGCCAAACGTTTGGCAAAAGAAAAAGCACTGAAAGCCCAAAAAATTTTGCGCTGGTACAGTCAGAATGGTCAAGACGAGTTGCAGAATAGTCAAGAAAAATTACCTGGACAGAAAATGATTATCTTGGCGGCTGATACGGTGGTGGCTGTTGGGCGGACCATTTTCCCCAAACCAGAAAGCGAGGATGAGGCTTATGAATGTTTACGATACCTTTCTGGGCGTTCGCATAAGGTCTATGGTGCCATTTGTGCGCTTAATGAACGTGGAAAAATAACCGTAAAATTGGTTGAAAGTCGTGTTCGCTTTAGACGCTTAACCTCTGCCATGATGAAGGCTTACCTTGCTTCAGGAGAATGGCGAGGGAAAGCGGGTGGCTACGCTATCCAAGGAAAAGCAGGGGCTTTTGTTGTCCATATCACGGGTTCTTATTCTAATGTTGTGGGATTGCCTTTGGCTGAAACAGCCGATCTCTTGACCGCTTATCACTATCCACTTTTCACTCACTGGGCTGAACAAACGCATTAGAAAAACTTTAAGGTAAGATCAATGCAAGGTGAAAAGCAACAAAAAGAGAAAAGCAAAAATGAAAAAAAAGCAATAGAAGAAAAGTTAATGAAGAAGCCAATGACAAAGGTGTGCCAAGAACAAAAAGAGCTAAATTTGCAAAAAGAGACCCGTCCTCCGCATCCTTGTCCTATTTGTGGTCAGATGTCACAAAAATCTTCTTATCCTTTTTGTTCCACACGGTGCCGAGCTATTGATCTTAATCGTTGGCTTTCAGGCTCTTATATTTTACCACCCCCACCACAAGTAAGTGATGAAGAAGAATAAAGGATAGAAGAGGGAGGTGAGGCTTTTATTAAAGGGTGTTGTGGTTTTGAAAGGGGGTGAGAATGGAGAAAATGCCCTGGAAAGTCTGGTGACGAGGGAAGTTAAAGGGGATGAGAGCAGGGCTCGAAAAAATAACTGGGAAAGGGAGCCGTGGTGGGGAAATGAAAAAAAACTTTCTCACCCCCAGTTGTTTTCAAAGGGGAGTGAGGGGCTTATCAAGAAGAAAAAAGCTAGTTTCTTTTCATAATCTTCCAAGTTTTTCCATCAGACATATACATAATCTTTTGACCTGTGGTTATCTTTTGTGTGCCGTGAGTGGTGTGAAGCGTAGAACTGAAAGCCGCTAGATGATCTATAAAGATTGATTTCCACTTAAATGAATCAGGAGATGGCAAAAAGATATTGGGTGCCCAAGAACGATTTTTTGAACGAATAACGACAAGCTCTTTTTGTTTCAAAACGTTAGAAATTGTTTCTGCAGACAGATCTTTCTCATTGGAAATGGGTATTTCTGGTTTAGTAGTAGGCGAGGCTAAACCTCCAAAGTCGCTTATACTTGTCATGCAAAAGTTGGATGTACATGATGTTTGGATGAAGTCAGAATCTCGACACTTTCCTTGATTAGAAACTCTCAGACTTCCTTCGTGTAGCTTGTTTTGTTTTATGCCTTGAGGCTCAAAAAAAATCGAACTTTGTGGACTTAAATCATAACAGGAGGAGAGATGTCTCTTCCAACGAGAATGGTCTTCAACAAAACTTGAAGATTTACGGAGTTGTCCAAATGTATTTGGTACTTCTATGGTCCCAATATTCACTTTTTTACCCGTTATAAAATCGACTACTGTCGCTGTAACTAGATTTTCATTTTTTTCAACATATAATCGATATCTGCGTCCCATCTCCCATGGAAAGTTAATTTCACATCGTACTCCTGAACCTTCCTGAGTAAAATGCTTACATGTATTACCCTTCCATCCCGTTGCATTCCAGATAGAAAAATGAATGGTACGGCTGCTCCTGTTGAAAAAACCAATTTGTCCACTTTTTCCATTTTGGAATTCAAATTTATTTCCCCAGAAATAGATGGAGTTAGGCCCACCATCGTAATTTACTTGCTGGGTGAAAACAAATAGATCAAATGATGCATTTTTAAGCCATTCATGCTCTATTGTAATAACTTTGCCGGCAAAAATGGCATAGCTTGGTTTACTTATCAGAAGGAATAAAAGTATTAAAATAACCTTTTTTACAGTATGGTACATACTCAAATCCTCTATCTTAATAAAAATAGTGTAACTTTATAAGTATTAAAGCATAAATGCAATGATTTGTTAAGTAAAATTAGAGAAAATACTTTAATGTTTACTCTAAACTATATGCTGTAAAGACTACTTTGTTTAAAGTGTTTTTGCATGCTCCTTTTCTGCTGTTCAAATTTAAGTTTAATGGTGGAATTTAGGGGTGATGGTTTAAAAAGGGGAGTGATGATGGGGGGTATAAGAAAAGTTGCGGTTTTTATTTAAAATGATAGCGTATTTTTTTCTCCCTCTTGCTATGAGGCTTGTAGAAACCCATATTCTTTTTAGCACTATGGTTCTTCTTCTTGCTGCTTTTTTCGCGGTGTTTTTTAGAGGCTGGAAAATCCTTTCTGGATGTTTCTTTTGTGGAATATTGGAGAGGTTAAAGTGTGGTGATGGCTTGAGATTTAAGGAAAAAAAATGAACTTGGAAAAATATAGCGAACGCGTGCAGGGTTTTTTACAATCAGCACAAAATAGCGCTCTTGCTTCTGATCATCAGCAGTTTATGCCGGAGCATTTCCTGAAAGTGTTGTTAGACGATTCTCAAGGATTGGCTGCATCGCTTATCCAAAACGCTGGTGGTGATCTTACTCTTATTCAAAAGGCGCTAAAAGAAGCACTTGATGCTTTGCCTAAAGTGCAGGGGGGAAATGGACAGCTCTATCTTTCGCAGCCATTGGCAAAAGTTTTCGCGCTGGCTGAGGATATTGCGAAAAAAGCCGGTGATCAGTTTGTGACCGTGGAGCGCATGTTGCAAGCGCTGATCATGGAAAAGACCGCAAAAACAGCCGATATTTTAACAAGTGGAGGATTGACCCCGCAAGCGCTTAATCGGGCAATTAATGCGCTGCGGAAAGGAAAAACAGCAACAAGCCCCCATGCTGAAGGACAATATGATGCCTTGCAAAAATATGCCCGGGATCTCACAAAAGATGCCCGTGAAGGAAAACTCGACCCTGTGATTGGGCGGGAAGAGGAAATCCGCCGCACTATTCAGGTGCTTTCACGGCGTACCAAAAATAATCCCGTGTTGATTGGTGAGCCTGGGGTGGGGAAAACAGCTATCGTGGAAGGGTTGGCATTGCGCATTATCAATGGCGATGTGCCTGAAACTTTGCGGGATAAACAGCTTCATGCGTTGGATATGGGAGCGCTTATCGCTGGTGCAAAGTATCGTGGGGAATTCGAAGAGCGCCTTAAAGCGGTGCTGGCAGAGGTGCAAGCTGAAAATGGTCAGATCATTTTGTTTATCGATGAATTGCATAATCTCGTTGGCGCTGGAAAATCTGATGGTCCTATGGATGCTTCTAACTTGTTAAAACCTGCTCTTGCACGCGGAGAACTCCATTGTGTGGGCGCTACTACGCTCGATGAATATCGAAAATATGTCGAAAAAGATGCTGCTTTGGCACGCCGCTTTCAACCTGTCTTTGTACCTGAACCCTCTTTGGAAGATACTATTTCTATTTTGCGCGGTATTAAGGAAAAATATGAACAACATCACAAAGTGCGCTTGGCTGATAGTGCTTTGATTGCGGCGGCGCGTTTGTCTAACCGCTATATTACGGATCGCTTCTTGCCGGATAAAGCTATTGACCTTATCGATGAAGCGGCGGCGCGGTTGCGCATGCAGGTCGATTCAAAGCCGGAAGAACTCGATGCTGTTGATCGGCGTATTTTACAGTTGAAGATCGAACGGGAAGCTTTGAAAACAGATGTCGAGCCAACAGCAAAAGAACGTTTGAAAAATGTGCAGGAGGAACTGAAAACATTGGAACAGCAGTCCGCTGAGATGACAAGTGCTTGGCAGGCTGAGAAACAAAAATTAGGGCATGCTGCTGATTTGAAAAAACAACTCGAAGAAGCCCGTAATGCTTTGGCTATTGCACAACGTGATGGACAATTCCAACGCGCTGGAGAGCTCGCTTATAGCGTTATCCCTGAACTCGAAAAACAATTGAGTATTGCGGAAAATGATGACCAACAAAATCATCTCGTTGAAGAGACGGTTACTGCTGAACATGTGGCGCGGATTGTTTCACGCTGGACCGGTATTCCTGTTGATCGAATGCTGGAGGCAGAACGGGAGGCGCTGTTGCGGATGGAAGATGAAATTAGCAAACGTGTGATTGGTCAGGGAGAGGCTGTTCAAGCTGTTTCTCGTGCTGTACGCCGCGCGCGTGCAGGGTTGCAAGATCCCAATCGTCCGCTTGGCTCTTTCATGTTTTTGGGTCCTACTGGTGTGGGGAAAACCGAATTAACCAAAGCTCTTGCCGCTTTTCTTTTCCAAGACTCCAATGCCATGTTGCGCATCGATATGTCGGAATATATGGAAAAGCATGCTGGGGCGCGGCTGATTGGGGCGCCACCTGGATATGTTGGATATGAAGAGGGTGGGGTGCTGACGGAGGCTGTACGTAGAAGACCTTACCAGGTCATTCTATTCGACGAAATTGAAAAAGCACACCCTGATATTTTTAATCTCTTGTTGCAAGTGTTGGATGAGGGACGTTTGACCGATAGTCAAGGACGTACCGTCGATTTTCGCAATACCTTGCTGATTATGACTTCTAATCTTGGTGCTGAATTTTTAACTGCTTTGCCTGAAGGGCAAACCGTTGAGCAGGCAAAAAATGATGTTATGAATGTCGTTAAAGCGGCTTTCCGTCCTGAATTTTTAAACCGTATTGATGAGATTATTCTCTTTCAAAGGCTGCAACGTCACGATATGGAAGCGATCGTCGATATTCAGATAGAACATTTGCAAAATTTGCTCAATGAACGCAAAATAACTTTGCAAATCGAGCCAGAGGTGAGAAAATTTCTTGCCGATAAAGGCTATGATCCCCTTTATGGTGCGCGTCCGCTTAAACGGATTATTCAAAAAGAAATTCAAGACCCACTGGCGGAAAATATCTTATTTGGAAAAATTCACGATGAGACAACGGTGAAAATTACAAAACAAGGAGATCGATTGGAATTTTTGCCTGAAGATTAAGTTTGGAAAAATTCATGGTATAAAGGGCGGTGATAATCCTATTATGTGATAAACACCGCTCTTTGAAGCGTGCTGATTTAGAAAAATTCACGATGAGACAGCGGTATTTTATTGCAAAGCAAAGGGAGTGGTCGGTGTTTTTGCATGTTAAATGAGTGTTCTCGAATATCGTAGGATTCTTTTACTTCTGGTTGTAGTGAAAGCTATTTTCTTGCAATGTTATAAGTGAAGTCACAAGCGGGATTGCTTTATTGCTTTGTGCGTAAAAGCGTTAAAGAGAAATGCCGTTTATCCGCCGTAAAACATTGCTCTTTGAAGGGGTGTGCTGGTTTGAATTCGACTTAAGGGAATATGAATGGAATGATGTTGATCGTTGCGCTTTTGCTTAATCAGAAATCAACCACAAGATTGCTTTTTGTTTTTTCGGCTGAAGTTCTCTAAAGTTTTTTAAAAGTGCCTGTTCTTTTTCGCTATAGGTTTCTTGATCGTGGTGTAAGAGAGTTTCTTTTGTTGAAAGATCTTATTTTGTGGCAAGGTCTGCATAAAAGAAGTGTATGGGGACATCTAGTTTTTTGGCTATTTCTAGTAAACATTTGGCACTTACACGGTTTGAGCCTTTTTCGTATTTTTGGATTTGTTGGAAACTGACACCTAAATGGCTTCCTAATTCTTTTTGGGAAAGCCCTATTGCAATGCGTCTATGACGGATTCTTTTGCCTATCAAAATGTCGATAAAATGTGGATTTTTAGTTGGCACTTCAAGCCCCCCTCCGGTTGCGAGCGCCCTCGCATTGGTATTCCGGGAGCCTGAAAGCACTGACCTCGAATCAGCATTTTGCTTTTAGTGCTCATCGCACCTGGACATAGCAAAATCTCCCGGAATCCCGGGACACCCACAAGAGTGGGTTCATTCTTATGTATCGAGGTTTCGGGCTTTCAGTTCCCTATTGATCGTCGCGTATACGACCAAACTCACCCTTTAAGTAATAAAGTAGTTTCAGAAAATTGGCAAGAAAAATCAAGAATTTTCTATTCTATTATGCCGTAAAACAGGGGGATGGTGTGTTGGTTTGAATTTGATTTAAGGATGTTTTGTTGTTTGATATATTATTGAATAATGTTGATCGTTGTGCTTTTGCCTAATCAGAAATCAACCACAAGATTGCTTTTTGTTTTTTCGGCTGGAGCTCTCTAAAGTTTCTCAACAGAGTGTATTCTTTTTCGCTATAGGTTTCTTGATTGTGGTGTAAGAGGGTTTCTTTTGTTGGAAGATCTTCTTTTGTGGCAATGTCTGCATAAAAAAAGTTCATAGGAACTTCTAGTTTTTGAGCAATTTCCAGTAAACATTTGGCACTTACACGATTGAAGCCTTTTTCGTATTTTTGGATTTGTTGGAAACTGACACCTAAATGGCTTCCTAATTCTTTTTGGGAAAGTCCCATGGAAATGCGTCTATGACGGATTCTTTTGCCTATCAAAATGTCGATAAAATGTGGATTTTTAGTTGGCACTTCAAGCCCCCCTCCGGTTGCGAGCGCCCTCGCATTGGTATTCCGGGAGTTAAAAACACTGACTTGACTCAGCTTTTTGCTTTTAGTGCCAAAGCACCTGGACATAGCAAAATCTCCCGGAATCCCGGGATACCCGCAAAGCGGGATAAATTTATGTGTCAAGTCTTCGGGTTTTTAATCCCTATTGATCGTTGCGTAGACGACCAAAATTACACTTTAAGTGATAAAGTAATTTCAGAAGATTGGCAAGAACAATCAAGAATTTTCTATTCTATTATGCCGTAAAACACTGCTCTTTTAGGGGGAGTGAAGAGCTAGAATATTTGAGGGCAGGGCTTGATTTGTTGAGCCTGATGAAGTGTTGTCGTTTGAGGGGGGGGTCTGAAGATTGTAAGGGGTACTAGGCAAAAAGCTGGGTTCGTTTATAGACTATTGTTTATAGAGCGGTGCGGGGTGGTGAACCTTTCGTTGGCTTCGTTCTGTAATGATGTAAAAACGTATATCCGTAAAAGTGAAGTGGGGGATTTGTGGATTATATATTGTGCGTGTTTTTGGTCACTTTGGGCTTTTGGGGGCGTGGAATGTGGTGCGAGGATTGGGGGGAAGTGTTTTCGTGAATGGAGGGGGAAGCTGGGAGGAAGAGGGGTGTTCAGTTGTTAAGTGTGTGATGGGAGAGAAAAGGGGGAATGGAGGATGAAGAGAGTGCGCATGGATAAGAGGAGAGTGTGGGTAAGGCGGGTGTTGCAAAGAGATGCGTGAAGGATGGCGGTTTTTAAGGAGATAGGGCTTGATTTGTCGAGCCTGATGACGTGCTGTCGTTTGAGAAGTGGTTGGGTGTAAGCTTTATTTTGTGGGGAAAGTTGCTTTTTATTATGGGATTGTAGACTAGTGCTGGTTGGGAATTTTCATTCTTTGAGACGTGGGGTGGAGGTCAATGTAATAATATGGAAGATTGTGATCTCATAATTTTTACATTCTTTCTTTTTTTTAAGCAAATAAGCAAGAAAAATTAATATATTACTTGATATTAGAGTAAATGCTTATATCAAGAGGAGTATTTCTTTAAAAATTTTTACTAAACTTATTAAGCGATTTATTAGAATAAAAGACTCTTCTGAAGTTCATATCACCAATTGTATCGAAGGAAGTGTAACTTTAAGTGTAGAAAAGTTTAATATCGGATGGTTGATATGAATTTGTTTTTAAAAAAGAGTCCATTAGCTCTTTTTTGCTCTCTCTTTATTTCCAAAGTTGGTGATTATGCTTATGAAGTTGTTTTTATTTTACTGGTCTTAGAATTAACAGATAACACCTTTTTTACAGGTCTTGTGTATTTTTTTCGATTTATCCCTTTTCTCTTTTTTGGCCCTATAGGAGGTTGGTTAGCGGATAATTTTTCTTTGAAGAAAAATATGATCTTAAGTGAAGTTGTTAGATTATTAGCTTCATTGTTTGTTTTTATAACTTATATAACAGGTACGGCACATATCATTGTTCTTATTTTTGCAGCAATATGTACAACGATAGGAAGAAGTATTTTCCAACCAAGTTTTCAAGCTGCTATTCCCAGAATGTTTTCAATAAAAGATCTTACAAAGGCCAATAGCATTGCTCAAATTATCATGGAAACGGCAGCCGTCATTGGCCCTTTGGTTTGTTCCATACTGCTTTTTTTAGCAAATAAATCGGCAGTACTCATTTTTGATTTTTTTACCTATTTTATATCTATTATCGTGTTATTTAATCTCATGAATTTAAATTCAAGCGAGAATAAATCATTCAATTTTATAAAAATTTATCGAGACACAGCTTCATATCTTAAATATATTTCTACAGAAAATAATAATTTATTTATTACGCTCGTTGGCTCGTCGTTTGCTATTCTCTTTACGGGTGCAATTTTAAGATTTTTAATTCCAGCTTTTGTTCTTTTTGTGGGGGGAGAGGAGAGTCTTGTGAGTTATATTTTTTCTCTCATGGCTGTTGGAACTATTGTTGGTGGTTTGTTATATAGTAAAATTATATTAAATATTACTTCGTTGAAGCTCATGATATTTTGGCTTCTTTATGGGGTTATTCTGTTTGTTATGCCCTTAGCTGCAGAAATTTATTTAAAATTCCTTCTCGTGTTAGCATTTGTTTTAGGATTTATTGGTGCCTTTGTGGATATTGGTTTAGTCTCAGCTATTCAATTATATTCTCGTCGTGAAGATTTTGGTAAGAGTTTTGGAACCTTTTCAACTTTAGCAAACTCTGCGGAAGCAATGTCTGGCTTTATTGCTGGACTTTTGGCTCTCGTGGGATTGTTAAGCTCTTTTTTAGCGATGTCCGCATTAATTATTTCCACGGGAATTATTGGCGTTGTAAAAATTAAGAAAAATAAAGAGTTAACACCTCTTAACACGACAGTCGATGACGACCATTGATATATTTGATATCTCCATGCCGTTTCTTTTTTCTAAAGACGGTTCGCTCATTATCTTATTCATGAGGTAAAAACACAGCTCTTTGAAGGGGGTGCTCTGAAACGAATGAGTGGTCAGTGGTGGAAACTTGCTAGGCAAGCATTTGAATTCTTTACAGACCGTTGTTTATAGAGTGGTACGGGGTGGTGAACCTTTCCTTGGCTTTGTTCTGTAAATGTGGAGAAGCGTAAAAATGTGAATCTGTAAAAGTGAAGTGGAGGATTTATGGGTTCATATATTGTGCGTGTTTTTTGTCATGATATGGAGGGGTGAGAAGGATTGGGGGGAAGTGTCTTCGTGAATGGAGGGGAAATGAAGGGTGCTGTGCGTTGGTTTATGTAATGCAATACACCATGAAAGTAAGTATACATATACTATATGCTTTACATGTGTTTTTTCGTACTTTTAACATATATATTTTGTGTCTTAAACATAAGCTTTGAGTACTATGAGAGATGGTGGTCGTTTTTTAAACAAGCGAGAAAGTGATTAACTAATGCTTGATAGTAAAGCAGTATGTTGTTAAGGCTATTCTTTGAAAGGATGCTCTTATTTCTGGTGTAGGAGCTTCTCAGAAGAGAATACAATTAATAGGGGAGTTAAGATGTCAAAATATTTATTTCCGTTACCGCTTGTATTGGTGGCTGGTTGTGCATCTATCAATAATTATTCATCAAGTTATGTCAGTCCAAATATTACGAAAGATGATGTAAAATTAATTGCTAACGATTTTGTTCGTAATCTTAAAAAACCTTTACCGCCCGCTACAACAACACTTATTGTGAAAAAAAATAAAACAGAAGACAACTTTACTCCTGTATTTATTGATCTCTTGCGACGGAATGGATATAACGTGATCTATACAGATCAACCAAACAAACAGCAAAATGGTGTAATCTTGACTTATCAAATAACGCCAATAAAGACAGGTATCATGTCTATGGTTTCTTATGATGAGGTTGGAGTAACCCGTTATTATTTCCGTACTTATAATAGATGAAACCCCTTTGCCGGTTTGTCTCAAAGAAGTAGATAATGAAGAAATGTGTTTCAGGGGAAGTGTTGGGATTGAATTAATCAATAAAAATTTGCAGATATGAAATTGCATATTCAGACGATAGTTATTCGTCGTCTCGTTTACAATTTCAGTGTTGTAACGAAGAAAGATGTCGTTTTATCTGTTTGCAATCCTTCATGTTCTGTCTCAGTTATATAGCGCTTTTATCGTTTCTGTCTTATAGAAAATTACTTTCTGTTCTACGGCTCTATATGCCAATCTAATAGTCAGATCTAAACAATCAAATTCATATGAACTCTTTACAGAAATCTGTTGTTTGAGATTATTAAAAAGGTGTTTTGTTTTTATCAAATTGTCGCGTGGTGGTTTGGGAGTTTCCTTTGGCTGCGTTCTGTAAATGTGTAAAAGCGTAAAAATGTGAATCTGTAAAATGAAGCGGAGGATTTGTGCTTTGTGAGAGCTTTTATTATGGCATGGAATGTGGTGCGAGGATTGGGGGATGTATTTGTGAATGGAGCGGGGAACGCTGGGATGAAGAGTGGCTGTTAAGTTGTGAGTGTGTGATGGGAGAGAAAAAGGGGGAATGGAGGATGAAGAGAGTGTGCGCATGGATAGGGGGGAGAGTGTGGGTAAGGCGTTGGTGCAAAGAGATGCGTGAAGGATGGCGAGGAGATAGGGCTTGATTTGTCAAGCCTGACGAAGTGCTGTCGTTTGAGGAGGGCGTCTGAAGACTGTAAGGGTACTAGGCAAAAAGCTGGGTTCGTTTATAGACTATTGTTTATAGAGCTGTGCGGGGTGGTGAACCTTTCCTTGGCTTCGTTCTGTAATGATGTAAAAGCGTAAAAATGTGAATCTGTAAAATGAAGCGGAGGATTTGTGCTTTGTGAGAGCTTTTATCATGGCATGGAATGTGGTGGGAGGATTGGGGGAAGTGTCTTCGTGAATGGAGGGGAAATGAAGGGTGCTGTGTGTTGGTTGGAGAAGGGTGTGTGGGGAATGGCTGTGAACAGATTGCAGAGCTGATGTGTTAAAGAGATGTGAAGAGAGAAAAATCTCGTGGTGGGCGTTTATATTCTATGCGGAGCTTAACAATTATAGTTGCATCTATATTTGTATGGGGATATCCGTGAAATGGGTGTGAGAAGCATTGAGAGGTGTTTTCTTAATAAGTGGGTGAATGAGCAATACAATGAAAGCCTATTTAGAGGGGAAATCCTATTTAGAGGGAATTCTATTTAGGCGGAAGCCCATTTAGAGGGATGCCTATTTAGGAAAAATCCTATTTTAGCTCTTGTTGTTTTAGACATTGTGTTTTGTATGAGGGGCATTTTGCAGAAAAGGTGTTTTGAGGGATGTGGATCCCTTAAAGAAAAACACAAAAATATCAAAAGAAAAATATAAAAACTTGACAAGGTAAATGTAAAAAGGTATCATAATGATACAATCGGAATTGTGCGTTTAAATCAGAAGAGATCTTTTGATAAGATTCTGTGAGAGAGGTGGGGATGTTTTTCCAAGGTTTTGGTGTTTTTATCCTATTTTGAAGTTTGTTATCCTATGATGTCGTAAACCGGTGCCTAAACCGTTTTTTGAGATGTGGTGGTATCAGGCGGCAAGGCTTTAGGCAGAGGGGGATATTGGCAACGGATGTCGATTGATGTGCTTTTGTCTAATCAGAAATCAACCACAAAACTGCTTTTTGTTTTTTCGGCTGGAGTTCTCTAAAGTTTTTCAAAAGGGCGTGTTCTTTTTCGCTGTATGTGTCTTGATCGTGGTGTAAGAGAGTTTCTTTTGTGGGAAGATCTTCTTCTGCAAAAATATCAGTATAAAAAAAGGTAATAGGAACTGCTAGTTTTTTAGCAATTTCGAGTAAACATCCTGCGCTTACACGATTGGAGCCTTTTTCGTATTTCTGGATTTGTTGGAAACTGACACCTAAATGGCTTCCTAATTCCTTTTGAGAAAGCCCCATTGAAATGCGTCTGTGACGGATTCTTTTACCTATCAAAATGTCGTAGAAATGTGGATTTTTAGTTGGCACTTCAAGCCCCCCTCCGGTTGCGAGCGCCCTCGCATTGGTATTCCGGGAGGTTGAAAATACTGAACTCGAATCAGCTTTTTTGCTTTTAGTGCTGACAAGCACTTGGACATAGCAAAAACTCCCGGAACTCCGGGATACCCGCAAAGCGGGATAAATTCATGTACGAGTTTTCGGGTCTTCAACTCCCTATTTGACCGTTGCGTGGACGATCAAAAACACAGATCAATTCATAAGGCAATTTCAGAAGATTGGCAAGAAAAATCAAAATAATTTCAAAGACTATAAGATTGGGTACTTTTTAAAAAAGTGCGAAATCTGGATTTTTTGTTTGCAATTCAAGCTCCCCTCCGGTTGCGAGCGCCCTCGCATGAGTATTCCGGGAGGTTGAAAGTACTGAGCCTAATCAGCCTTTTGCTTTTAGTGCTGACAAGCACTTGGACATAGCAAAAACTCCCAGAACTCCGGGATACCCACAAAGTGGGGTAAATTAACGTTTGAGTTTTCGGGCTTCAACTCCCTATTGATCGCTGCGTAGACGATCAAGGCACCTTTTGAGTGATAAAGTAATTTCAAGGGATTGGCAAGAACAATTAAAAGATTTGGAAAATGAGAGCATTTTTTTGTATCTTAAAAATTATCTCATTATCTTCTTATGCCTTATGCCTTATGCCTTATGCCTTATGCCTTATGCCTTATGCTGTAAAATATTGTCATTTGAGATAGGGTGAGATGGGGGCATTAGAGGCAAGGATATGCCGTCGAGGGACCTTCAAGCATATCAATTTATACGGTGCTTTTTGTGAGAGTGTCTGGATATTGGAGGGTAGGGGTTATCTGTCCGTGTCTGGTGAAACAGTATCCTTTGAGGGGTGGTGAGGGGTGTTTTCCAAGTGCAATATACGCGATAAAAGTTGAATTGTTTACAGACTCTTGTTTATTGAGTGGTGGGCTGGTTTGGAAATTTCATTTGGCTACTTTC
Organism: Bartonella sp. AP7XZML; assembly: GCF_042195745.1. Classification (NCBI taxonomy): domain Bacteria; kingdom Pseudomonadati; phylum Pseudomonadota; class Alphaproteobacteria; order Hyphomicrobiales; family Bartonellaceae; genus Bartonella; species Bartonella sp. AP7XZML. Next base: position 33,562 of record NZ_JBHIOT010000003.1, on the reverse strand, counting down.
TGTAAAGATGTAAAAGCGTAAAAACGCGAATCTGTAAAATTGAAGTGAAGAATTTATGCATTGTATGCTTTTGTCTTGGCATGGAATGTGGTCGGAGAACTAGGGGACGCATTTGTGAATGGAGCGGGGAAAGCTGGGATGAAGCATGTGAAAATTGGCACTGTGGGAGAAGCTTTTTGGTGTGTGTGTGTGAAGCTTTGTCTTTTGGGTGGGGTATTTGCTTCGAAGCGGAATTGATCGGTATTTGTAGGAGCTTTCGCTCTTTGTGTTGGAGAGGGACGGGTGTAAGAATATTCAGAAAAGCCTTGCTTGTTGAATCCGTTGTTTGAGGGGTATGGTATGCTGATCTGTCTGAGTGGTTGGTAGGAGGAAACTGCTACAAGATGTTGGATTCTTGACAGAGCAGTATAAGACGCTGGGAGAACAGTTTCATTTGCTGCCTTTTGTAAAGATGGAAAAGCGTAAAAATGTGAATCCGTAAAAGTGAAGTGAAAGATTTATGCGTTGTATGTTTTTGTCTTGGCATGGAATGTGGTCGGAGAACTAGGGGACGCATTTGTGAATGGAGTGGGGAAAGCTGGGATGAAGAGGGGTATAAATCGCGTTGACGGGAGATAAGTGTGTGAGGGAATATTTTAGGGTAGGGCTTATCTGTCTTGTCTGATAAAATTGCCTTCTTTGAAGTGTCGTGATCTGAAGCTTATATTTTAAGGATGTTGGATATATTGGTGAGGGATGTTGATGGGTGTGCTTTTGTCTAATCTGAAATTAACCACAAGATTGCTTTTTGTTTTTTCGGCTGGAGCTCTCTAAAGTTTTTCAAAAGGGCGTGTTCTTTTTCGCTGTATGTGTCTTGATCGTGGTGTGAGAGAGTTTCTTTTGTGGGAATATCTGCTGTTAAAAGGTCCGCATAAAAAAAGTTCATAGGAACCTCTAGTTTTTTAGCAATTTCGAGCAAACACCCCGCGCTTACACGATTTAAACCTTTTTCATATTTTTGGATTTGTTGAAAACTGACACCTAAATGGCTTCCTAACTCTTTTTGAGAAAGACCCATTGAAATTCTTCTATGACGGATTTTTTTACCTATTGAAATGTCGTTGAAATGTGAATTTTTAGTTTGCACTTCAAGCCCCCCTCCGGTTGCGAGCGCCCTCGCATTGGTATTCCGGGAGTAGTAAAGTACTGAGCTCTAGTCAGCATTTTTGCTTTTAGTGCTTATCACACCTGGACATAGCAAAAACTCCCGGAATCCCGGGACACCCACAAAGTGGGTTCATTCTTACGCTAGAGCTTAGGGCTTTACTATCCCTTATTGATCGTTGCGTGGACGATCAAAAACACAGAACTATCAATAAAGTAGTTTCAGAAGATTGGCAAGAAAAATTAAAATGTTTGCTATACGGTTATACTGTAAAATAGGGATGTTTGGGGGTGGTAATCTGATGTTAGTAGGGGAATTTATTGGGTAAAAGGTTGGATGATAGTTTAAAATCGGTGCGGGGTGGAAGCTTTATTCAGCAGAGGAAAATTTGCTTTTTGAAGTCGAATTGTAGATCAGAGCTTATCTGGCGTGTTTGATGAAACACCATTCTTTGAAGTGTGGGATAGCCATATGAAATAATCAGCAGGGAAATCTGATAGACGAGAAATCAGCTTGTTGACAGACCCGTGTTTACAGAGGGGCGTGGGGATGGTGGTTTTTGAGTTTCGTTTGGCTGCTTTCTGTAATGATGGAAAAGCGTAAAAATGTGAATCTGTAAAATTATGCGGAGGATTTGGGCTTTATGTGGGCTCTTATCTTTTTGGGTGTGTCCCATTTTTAATTGTTGAATGCTTGGCAAATTTTGTTGCTGATTTTTATGTCATTTTTTGTGTTTGAGGTTTTGGTTTCTCTTTAGTTGGAAGGAACATGATGATGGTAGATGAACATTGTCTTCCCTTACGTCGAAGAGGGCGGAAAAAAGGGGCTTTAAATAAAACAACAAAGCGATTTAATGAAGCTCTTTTGACAGCGGCGGAGCAGGCTGGATATCACTATGGTGAAGATGGGCTGGTGTCTTATCTTCAGTATCATGCGTTGAATAATCCTGTTCCTTTTTTTTCGCTGCTGGCAAAAGTCTTGCCTCTTCAGGGGGCTGGAGAAGGGCAGGTTAAAACAGTTTCGCGTATCGAGATTGTACCAGTGAATGCAAAAAATAGCGAACCGGAGAAGCATAATACCTCGATAACTGAGGCTTGAAGAAGGCGCTGTGATGTTTGGGCATTTACTGGAGAGCAGAATATTTTGGTGGGAGATATTTGGGCTTCCTATGTCGAGATGCCGGCTTTTATGGGCGATGACAGAGGGGTGTGTACTGAAGAGCTGATACCCGAGAGGTACAATGCTTAGGGGGCGTGGTTGTTATCTACTGTTTTGGATTTTTTGTAAAGGTTTGGTCTTTTCTCGTTATTGAAGGTGTGGAGATATCAAAAACAGTTTCGCGTATTGAGATTGTACCAGTGAATGCAAAAAATAGTGAACCGGAGAAGCTTGATCCTTTGGTCACTGAGGTTTGAAGCTACGAGAAAATATTGGGTTGGGCACATGATGTTTAAGGGATATTGTCTTTGAACGGGGATGCTAGATGTTTGTCTGAAAGCTTATGATTGAAATTGCGGTGAGGGGCGTGTGCTTTAGGCGTGTGAGCTGTGACGTTGTTAAGCTTTGGTGGGGGAAGCATGAGGACGTGGACTGGAGGAGACTTCGGTGCATATGGTGTTTTTTGGAGGTACATGGCGTCTGGGGTGGTCTGTTTGAAGGGGGGCCGGCAAGATGCTTTTATGGCGATGCGTGAGGGGCGTGTGCTGAAGAGGTGATACTCGAGAGGTACAATGCTTAGGGGGCGTGATGATATTTGCTGTTTTGGATCTCTGGTGAAGGTTTGGTCTTTTCTCGTTATTGAAGGTGTGGAGATATCAAAAACAGTTTCGCGTATTGAGATTGTACCAGTGAATGCAAAAAATAGTGAACCGGAGAAGTGTGATACCTCGATAACTGAGGCTTGTGATATTGAAAAATGTTAGGCTGAGGTGGGTGATGTGGGGTGATGTCTTGCAAGGGGGCTGCTTTGGTGATTGCCTATCTTGAGGGGATTGAAGCGGAGGCTATCGTGCTTGTGGGCGCTCGTGATATTGGGAAGGGGCTTTGGTGAATGATGCCGTAAGGGCCCCCGTGTGCTGGAGGGAATTTGGTGCAGGGTATTTGTGTGGTGGATATGGAACAGTGTTTTGATGGGTGAGGGGCATGAAACTTGAGAGAAGTGTTATACTTGCGGGATGCATGTGTTTTGGTGGGGGTATCTTGGGGGATAAAGTGTGAGGATTGGTGATGCTTGAGAGGCATGATATTGGAGGATGTTGGGCTTTGGATATGCCTGAGAGCCATGTGCTGAGGCTATGATTTGGTTGGGGGGATACCTTGCTTGTGGTTGGGGGATGACAGGCGCGGTGTTTGAGGGGGTGGGGCTTTTGTGCCTTGGGGGCTTGGGGCGCATAGGTGGGGTCAAGGGGATCTCATGCAAAAAAGTGAAATTTATTGAATATTAGGATGAAGAAAAGATAAAGCGCTGCTTTTGAGAAGGGCGTTTTTCGTTCTATTGCTCTTTTCGTTCAATTGCTCTGGGATCATTAAACTTGGGATAAGCAAAAGGGTGCAGCGCAATTATTGCTAAAGTATGAAAATTTATAATGACAACTGTTCAGAAAATTTCTCAAAAAATTGAGCAGAAAACGGCTCAAGTGGCTCTTATTCCAAAGCTTATTCCTGTCTTTACTGGAAATGCCGATGTGCGAGCCGCTTGGGGAGGACGCGGTTCTGGAAAAACACGTTCTTTTGCTTTGATGTCTGCCGTGGTGGGATATCGCCATGGAATGGCTGGAGAACGCGGGATTATTCTTTGTGCACGGCAATTTCAAAATTCTCTTAATGAAAGTTCTTTGGAAGAAATTAAACGCGCTATCGAAGCTTATCCTTTTTTACAAGATTATTATGAAATCGGCGATAAATATATTAAGTCAAAAGATGGACGGATTGTCTATGTGTTTGCTGGGCTTGATCGCAATATCGCAAGTATTAAATCAATGGGGCGCGTTTTCCTTTGTTGGGTCGATGAAGCTGAGCCCGTGACAGAAACTGCTTGGCAAACACTTATTCCAACTTTGCGCGAAGAAGGAAAAGATTGGAATGCAGAATTATGGGTCACATGGAACCCATGCCATGAAAATGCAGCCGTGGAAAAGCGTTTCCGAAATGTCGATAATCCTCATATCAAAGGGGTGGAAATCAATTGGCGTGATAATCCGCAATTTCCTGAAAAACTCAATCGTGATCGAATGGACGATTTGCAGCAAAGACCAGAGCAGTATAACCATATTTGGGAAGGCGAATATCTCCAAGCTGTCCAAGGGGCTTATTATCAGAAATGTCTTCTCGAAGCCGAAATGGAAGGGCGGATTACAACTGTTCCACGTGATCCTTTGATGCAGGTGAGAATCTTTTGGGATATCGGGGGAACAGGAGCAAAGGCCGATGCTACCGCATTGTGGGTGGCGCAATTTGTTGGACGGGAAATCCGAGTGCTCGATTATTATGAAGCCCAAGGACAACCTCTCTCAGAGCATGTGGGCTGGGTCTTTCAAAGGGGATATGAAAAGGCTCTTATGGTTTTGCCTCATGATGGCGCAACAAAAGATCGTGTCTATAATGTGAGTTTTGAAAGTGCCCTTCAACAAGCCGGTTTTCAAACCAAAATAATTCCTAATCAAGGAACAGGCGCTGTGAAAATGCGTATCGAAGCCGTAAGGCGGTTGTTTCCTGCACTATGGTTTAATCGTGAAACGACATGTGCGGGCAGAAAAGCGCTTGCTTGGTATCATGAAAAGCGCGACGAACAGCGCAATATCGGACTAGGGGCTGAACATGATTGGGCTAGCCATGGCGCCGATGCCTTTGGACTGATGTGTGTGGCTTATGAACAACCAAATGCTAAAGCGCGAAAAAAACCTTATCGCTCGTTTCACCATTCTCAAACTTCATGGATGGCTTTTTAATGAATAGTTCTACAGATTCTTCTTTTAATCAAATCGAAACGCTTGAAAATCAAGCTCTCTTTAAAAAACTCGTGGGTTGGTATCAGGATGATATTGATCATGTCGAAAAATGGCGAAAAAATGCCCAGGAAGATTACGATTTTTATAATGGACGGCAATGGAATGAGCAAGACTTGGCTGTCTTGCACGAACAAAACAGACCGGTGATGACTTTTAACCGTATTGCGCCTTTAATTAATGCCGTGATTGGGGCTGAGCGCAATAATAAAAGGCAAGTGCAATTTATTCCACGACAAGAAGGGGCTGCCTTTGCAAACCAGATTTTGACAGGGGCGGCTGAGTGGTTTCGTGATGAAGCTGACGGGGAATACGAAGATTCCGATGCTTTTCAAGATGCAATTATTTGCGGAATGGGCTGGACAGATACACGCCTTGATTATGAACAAGATCCGCAAGGAAAACCAATCATTGCACGTTTAGACCCGATGAAAATGGTGTGGGATGCAAGTGCTGTCAAGCCTAATCTCATTGATGCACAACGCTTATGGTATATTGATGAAAAACCCCTTGCTGTGGCGCAGGAAATGTTTTCCCATGTTCATTGGAGCGATCTTAATGCTGATTGGGTTAAACATCAGAGTTTTTTACATTCAACCAGCGATGGGATGACACAAAGTTATCAATCCGAGAGGGGGTATCAAGGAGAAGAGGGGAGCGGCTATCAACGTCCTAAAATGGTGACATTGGTAGAATGTCGCTGGTTTGAACGCGAGGTGGTTTATAAAGTTCTCGAGCCTCTAAGTGGAAAGTTTGTCGATTATTCAGAGCAGGATTTCCAAAATTTAAGCAAAACCTTTCCTCATGTCCAGGCAACAAGGTTGAACAGAAAAATTGTCAAACGGGCATTTTTAGGTAGAAAGCTTCTTGAAGCGCCTGATAAGCCCTTGGTTCCACCCAATCAATTGGGATGGGAGTGTATTACCGGTACTTTTGATAAGTTAAGCCGGCAATTTTATGGAATTGTTAAGCCAACAAAAGATCCGCAACGGTGGGCAAACAAATATTTTAGTCAAGTGATGCATTTGCTCAATAGCCAATCAAAAGGCGGAATTATGGCAGAACGCGATGCTTTTGATGATGATCGACAAGCCCTCGAGAGTTGGGCTAGAGCCGATAGTATTACTTGGTTGAAAAGTGGTGCTGTGTCTGGGGGAAGAATCCAACCTAAACCCGTGGCACAATTTCCGCAAGGGTTTTTCCAATTGTTTAATGAAGCAAAGAGCGCTCTCGAACAGGTGACGGGGTTGTCTTCTGAATTTATTGGGACGCGAGCTGTCAATCAGCCTGGCATTCTTGAACAACAACGGCGACAATCGTCACTTAATCTTTTAGCTTCCTTTTTTGATGGGTTGCGTCGATATCGGCAACGACAGGGAAAAATTATTCTCTATCTTATTCAAAATTATCTGTCCGATGGGCGGTTGGTGCGTATTGCCGGTGATGAAAATGCCCAGTATGTGCCGCTGACACGCGAAATGGTGACAAGCTTGGAATATGATATTGTCGTGGATGATGCACCAACAAGTCTTAATGAAAAAGAGCGTACTTTTGCACTGATCATGCAATTGCTGCCTTTGATGCAAAATTTTACAACGCCTGAGATTATGCTCGATCTCTTACGCTATTCGCCTTTACCAGCTTCACTTATTCATAAAATTGCGATAAAGGCGCAAAACTCTTTTCAAGAAGAGCAAAATGCCTCAGCGCAGATGGGGGATAATGTGGGGACAGAGCAGATAATGCAGATGTTGCAGACAGCAAAGGCTCAACAATAGGGTGCTTTGTCATGCGTGACTTCTGATAAACGCCATATATCATAAATTGCTTATCGATTTTCGTAGTGCATGGGCTCCCTTTTCTCAAAAGAACTGTTTTGTAGGGCAGGACTGTTGGGAAAAGCAGGGTGGAGAGGGAGTCTTGCCGTCATGTGGGGTGGAGAGCATTGGGGGGAATGCTGGTGCTAAATGATGAGAGAGCATTGAGGGGATAAATGCTTATGGGGCTGTTTTATCTGAAAAATTTGATTTTATTGTTTAAAAAAAGAGAAGGCTAATGTCATGGATCAAGAACACTTAACGCCGGCAGAACAAAACCAATTGAAACAAGATTTTCTGGTCTCAACACAAGAGGGAGAAAATGGTGAAATTGCAAGAGAAGAAAAAACTCTTGAAGATAATTTTCAAGGGCAAATGCTTCAACAACAGGACTCTTCGCAAAAGGCTGGAAAAGAGGTTCAAGGGGGAGAAGATGTTCCACCAGATCCACAAAAAGACTTCATGGGCTATATGCAATGGTTGGGAAAAACACTCCAAAAACAAGGGTTTGCACATGAAAAACCCCAAGATAAACCGACTGTTTGTGAAGCAGAACAGTTGCATGCATTTTATCAACAGTCTGTTGCCAGTGTTAAACAAAAGCATCATGATTTTGATCAAGCGGCTGATTTTATTTATGAAACGAGGGCTAAACAGTTGGCAGCTTGTGCTTCGCTCTATCCTGAGATGGCAGACCCCAAAAATATTGATGCGTTGATTGGTGATGAGTTGAAGCAGATCTTGCGCGATTGTGCGCAAAAAAATCAAAATCCGGCTGAAGTGATTTACACGATCGCACAAAAAATTGGCTACACAAATGTTCCGAATAACATGGGTGAAAATTTACAGGAAAGACACAATTCTGCACGTACTCTTGCTGCTTATAACGGTTTAACGCCAAATGGGCCGATTTCTTTGGATATGCTTGATAAAATGTCAGAAGCAGAGTTTAGCGCTTGGGTTGCTGATCCTAAAAATAAAGCCGCTTTTAATCGTTTAATGGGGGGAAGAGAATTTTAAAAACAAGAATGTGGCAGGTGTTTTTTGCGGGAATGTTAAGAGGCTTTTAGCGCAGGAGAATGCGGGGGAGTGTTTTTTGCGGGAATGTTAAGAGGCTTTTGGCGCAGGAGAATGCGGGGGAGTGTTTTTTGCGGGAATGTTAAGAGGCTTTTGGCGCAGGAGAATGCGAGGGGATTTCTCAAACACGGATGTGGAGAGGAGAGCTCTTATAAGGGGGAGGCAGACGCTAACAGAAATTAGATAAAACTCACAAACAACCTATTCACCATTTGAAATGAAATGTGGTGTTTTAACAACCGGCGCTTTGCCGGGTTTTTTATGTCAATAAAACTTTTAGAGGACAAAATGACTGTAACTTATATCGGACTTAATGACCCAATGGCAGTGCGCACATGGTCTAAATTACTAAACCAAGAAGTCTCAAAAGCACTTCCAATTGCACCGTTGATTGGAAATGATTCAAACAGTATCGTACAATTAAAAGATGAAACCACGAAAGCAAGTGGGGATGCTATTAGCTTTAATTTGCGTGTGCAGTTGCTAGGCGATGGGGTGAGCGAAGGGCAGACATTGGAAGGCAATGAAGAAGCTTTACAGTTTCTCAATGATCGCTTGGCAATTAATGAACTCGTTCATGCTGTGCGTGTCAAAAATGAGGGAACGATTGATCAACAACGAATTCTCCATGATTTGCGCACCGAGGCAAAAAATGGTTTGGTTGATTGGTATGCAGATCGTCTGAGTATGATGTTCTTCATTCAAGTTTGCGGGTATACCGCTAAAGCTATTAACTTTGAGGGACGTACGATTAATCTTAAACCTGTTCATTATGGTTTTAATGCGCCAACGGCACCAACCGATAAACGCATTTTGCGCCCTAATGGAAAAACAAAAGATGAAGATTTAAAAGAAAATGATACTTTTGATCTTGATCTGGTTGATAAAGCTGTTGAACGGGCTAAATTGGCAAATCCAAAAATTAGACCCGTGCGGATTGATGGGGAAAATGTCTATGTGCTTTATCTTCATCCAACCCAAGTGACGCAATTGCGAACCAATACAGATGCGGGGCAATGGCTCGACATTACTAAGGCAATCTATAGTGGAAGTCGTATCAAAAATCCGCTCTATGATGGATCTTTGGGCATGTATAATGGTGTGGTTTTGCGCGAAGCTGAACATATTACCGAAGGAGTCGAATCTGGGACGGCAAATAAAGCTGTACCAAATGTGCGTCGTGCTGTTCTGCTTGGTGCGCAGAGTGCTGTGATTGCTTTTGGTAAAGATCGAGGGGCGACACGCTATAAATTGGTGGAAGAACTCTTCGACTATGAAAGAGAATTCGGGGTCGCGGCAAAAACCATTATTGGTATGAAAAAAACTTGCTTTACCTTGCCAGGAAGTACGCAAGGGGCTCAGGATTTTGGCACTATCGTCATTCCAACTTATGGAGCACCCGCTTAAAGCGAACGCTTGCTCTCTTCCCCCAATAAGAGGGATCTGTTGGGGGAAAAATTTAAAATGCTTCCAGAAACAAGGACAGGCTTATGACCACTTTATCCACTGATCCCCAAAATCTAAACCTTACACATTCAGACCATTCTAAAACTTTTGCTTATATGGTCGCGCTTATTCAAGATGAAATTGACGATACAACAGCGGAATATTCCCTGCAAATTCAAGATTCAATTTTTACGGCTTTGCGTTTGTGTGAACGCGAACCCTTTTTCTTTAATGAAAAAAGAGAAAGGACGTTTAAAACACAAAGTGGTAAAACATGGTATGGGCAAGAAGAGGGAGTTTTTATTGAATCAGAAAAGAGTTTAGAGGGCGTCTTTTTAGCAACAAAGAATGTAACACCAACAAAGTTGTTCTTTAAGCCCTTGGAAGTGTTGCATCAACAATATGGTATGCATCCTGCGCTAGGAACGCCATTCTTTTATACGTGCCTTGATCAAAAAATAGGACTCTTTCCAACACCAGAACATGTGGAAGCTGTACAGCTTTCTTATGCTCCTGTTCATTTTGCCGATGAACAGCTGAAAGAGGATGATAACCCTTGGTTGATTTATGCTTTTGATCTTATTAAAGCACGAGCAAAATATGAACTTTATAAAAATATCCTTAAAGATCCTGAATATGCCGCCGTTTCTTTCAGAGATTTTCAAGAACAGCTTCAAGCTTTGCGCATTGAAACATCGCGCCGAAAAGGTTCTTCAAAGATTCGCCCAATGCGTTTTTAAAAAGGCTTTTTTCCAAATCGTTTATGGCTGGCGTTGAAGGTTGGTTTGGCACTGGTGGCTGGTTTGTCACTTATGGCTGGATTTGCGCGTTGGGTGTTGATGGTGAAGGGCTGGTGGATGGCGTTGGGGTGGCCATTATTGATGGTATCGTTTTTTTGGTGCGTTAAACAACCTAAGGTTGTTTATTTTGTTGAATTTTATGCCTTTAGAGTTTTAAGGGCTTTTGTGGTTTTTTATCCATAAGCCTTGGTATTTTGAATGGCACTGAGCTTTTCAAAGATTTTATGGGGGCTTTTGATGGCTCTTTCTCCCGTCATTGTGGGGGGTGATAGCGGGCAGTTGATTTTGGTTTGGCGCTGGTGGATGGCGTTGGGGTGGCCATTATTGATGGTATCGTTTTTTTTGGTGCGTTAAACAACCTAAGGTTGTTTATTTTGTTGAATTTTATGCCTTTAGAGTTTTAAGGGCTTTTGTGGTTTTTTATCAATAAGCCTTGGTGTTTTGAATGGCACTGGGCTCTTCAAAGATTTTATGGGGGTCTTGATGGCTTTTTTCCCAATCGCTGATTATCGACCCGATGTGGCGGATATCAATGGAATTTTTACCGATGAACTTGTTAATGTGCTCCCGGCTGATGGCTCCTATATCCCTATGCCAAGTTTTGAGCCTTTATCAGAGCCTTGTCCGGAGCCAATTTTAGGCACTCTTGCGGTTAAAACAAAAAATGGAGTTTCTATTATTGTCGGGACAAGAGAAAAAATCTACTTGCTTGATAATACAACAATGAACTGGAAAGATATTAGCCAAAAAGGAAAACCTTATCTGGCTAATGTTGATGCTCCGTGGTCTTTTGCTTTGTTTGGTGATTTTATCATTGCGGTGAATGCCAATGATAAACCACAAGTGATTGATATTAACCATGATAAAACATTTAGAAATTTAGGAGGAAATCCACCACAGGCAGGGATTGTTCGAATCTGGGGAGATTTCGTTTGTTTGATGAAGTTAACCGAGTATCCAAGAAGGGTTCATTGGTCTGGATTAAATGATGCTGAATTTTGGACCGTGGGGAAAAAAAGTTGTGATTATCAAGATTTTCCTGATGGCGGATTCGTCCAAGGGGCAACGGAGACAACAAATCCAATTATCTTTATGCGTTCTGCAATCTATGCCGGTTCTTTTATCCCTGGCTCTAAGATTATTTTTAGTTTCCAAAAAATCCACGATAAACGAGGCGCAAAAAATGCTGAATCAATTGTTTGTAGAGGCGATTTAGCATTCTTTGCCGATGAAGGCGGGTTTTATCAAATAACAAATGAGGGACAGATTATACCCATTGGGTTCGAAAAAGTCGATCGAACGATGACCGCAAAATCAAGGAAGGATAATCTGTACACTCTATCTGCTGCTATCGATGGGGTGTATAATCGTGTTTATTGGATGGTTGATTCTGATGAGAATCTTCATAAACGTATCTTGCTCATTTATGATTGGGGGTTGCAAAAATGGACAAAAGCTCTCGTCGATATCAAAATGATATTGCCTATTTTCTTAGCCGGAACAACCCTGGAAGGTCTTGATTTTGTGACTAAGAATATTGATGACTTGTCCTTTTCTCTTGATAGTAAAGCTTGGAAAAATGAATCGCCTATTCTGGGGGCATTTGATCAACAGGGGAGACTGGGTTCGTTTTCTGGGTGTCCTATGGCTTGTGTCGTGACATCACAAGAAATGGGACAGACAAATGGCATGATAACACGAGTGAAAAATATTATGCCTCAAGTCAATAGTGGAAAGTTTTATTTGTCTGTGGGAATGCGCTTTCGACAATCTCTTGAAGAGGAAACTGTTTGGTTGCCAGAAAAACAGCCCTCTTATAATACTGGACAAATTCATTGTCGTGCAAGGGCACGGTTTTATCGCTTTAAATTGCGCATTCCTGAAGGGGTGAATTGGACTCATGTCACTGGATTTGATGTGGAATTGACGCGGGCCGGCATGCGATAGGCATGCCCTTTTGTAATACCATGCGATAGGCTCAAACCTCTATTATTAAAGAACAAATGCCCCATAGGCTTCCCAAGCCTTTATAAACAAAGGCACAATGCGATAAGCTGTGTCTTTATAATATGAAGAACAAGGTGGTATAATATGAAGAACAAGGTGGTGCGTTATGTTTCATGCTTTTCTGCGATAAAGGAAAAATAGGCTGCACAATGGTTTATTTTTATAAAGAAAAAAGTTCCCCCTTTGTTGTGACAAAGGGATGATGGGGCTTTTTTTCTTTTATTGTGCGGGGGGCATGGAATGCGTGAAATGCGTAGGGATGCGTATTGCTCAAATGAGGGAAATGACAAAGCTAAAAAAGCTAAAATTATGATACAAGAGAGTCAAGATTTATATTCTGCTTATCTGACAGAGCAGTGGCCATGGGAAAAAATAGCTCCCTATCAAGAGGCTCTCAATGCTGCATTGAAAAAATATGTTCAGCGCTTTCCGGATGATGTTTGTCTGGAAAAAATTGCTGAAGAAATCGCTACAGGACAAGCACAATTGTGGCTGGTCTTAAAAAATAAAATCCAATTTAGTGCTTTTGCAATTACCAAAGTTGAAATAACCCATACGGGAAAAAAATGCGTCGTTCTTTCTGATCTTGCTGGAGAGGGAGGGCTGAAATTGGTCAAGTTGATTGATGAAGTCGAAAAATGGGCGCGAACAATTAATGCTGAAGAAATGCACATGTTTGGAAGAACTGGATGGGCGAAAAAGCTCGCTCATCACGGATATTCTCGTAATCTTATTCAATATAGAAAGGTTCTGAACCCATGAGTAGAAAAACCACACCTCAAGTGCAAACAACAACACAAACAAATGCTCCACCTGCTTGGGCGGCTGATATTCTTAAACAAGCCAGTGCTGATGCACTTGGACTTTATAATAAAGGAATTGGCGGAAACGTTTATCAGGGAGACAGAGTCGCTGGTCTTAGCAATATGACAAAAAATGCGCTGACCGGTTTACAACAAGCAGCAGGGCTTTATAACAATCCAACGGTAACGCAATGGTTGAATGCCCCAACCAACAGCGCTACAAATCTTTCCGGTATGGCTAAGGGAAGCTGGATTGGAAGCAATAGCAAATTTAATACCGCATTGCAAAATGCTCTGAATAAAACGTCCGATGCAATTAATCAATCGATGTCGGGAGCAGGACGTTATGGTTCTGGGGCTCATACTGGTGTGCTGGCCGATGAGTTAGGCGCCTTGGCAACAAATGCTGCAGCACAGCAATATAATCAAGATATTAACAATATGATGAATGCAAACCAGATGATTGATCGCTCTCAGAATGATCAAGTTAATGCGGCAAATAGCTATTATCAAGGACAGAGTAACGTGCAAAGCAATGCTTTGAAAGGGGGTATGATTCAAGATATAAACCGCCAAAATGTCTTAGATGCTGAACGCCAAAAATGGTCAGAAAAAGATAATCAAGATTGGAACCGATTGCAAAGTTTGTTACAGGTAGGAACACAGGCTGCTGGAAATTACGGAACGACTTCAGGAAAATCCACGACAATGCCTTCTGTGACAAAAGATCCATTGCGTGATGCGCAGCAAGTACTTGGATTGGTCGGAGGAATTTTAGGGCTTTGTGATGTGAGAGCAAAAGAAAATATTATCCCTGTGGGGCAGAAAAAGGGATATCCACTTTATACCTTTAATTATAAGGGAAATCCACAACGTTATCAGGGCGTTATGGCGCAAGACGTGTTGCGTGTGAACCCTGAAGCTGTTTATGTCAATGCGAAAACAAAGTTATTGCATGTTGATTATGACAAAATAGGACTGAAAATGGAAAAAATGAAAGGGGAGAAAATACCGGCGTCTAAAAATAAAATTGCGGCTTTCTTTTCTTCATTTTTTGCTCGCTTTCCCTTTTTGAAAAAAGAGTATCTTCTATGAGTTCGATTTATGATTGGTCAATTGTTGCATCAGAAAATGCTTATGTCGACGAGAATATAAACTGGGCAGAAGGGCAACCACCAAGCACAGTCAATGATAGTGCTCGCGCTATGATGCAACGCATCAAAGAATATTTGTTGGATAATGGGGGCGGGATTGAAACACAATTTACTGTCGATGTGAAAAATGAGAGAACGTCACTTCGTTTGGCAACAAAGTCTTTTTTTGAGACTTATATGGATGGCATTGTTGTGCGCTTTAAAGCACAAGGCGTCAACAGAGGAATAACAAATATTTCTTTAAATCAATTGCTACCACGACCAACTTATATGGCAACACCAGAGGGTATTATGCCTTTAAAGGGTGGAGAAATTCAAAAAGGGGGGCTTTATGAAGTCGTCTATACGCGTGATATTGCCGGAAAAAATGCTGATGGCTGGTTTTTAACCAATCCTACTATAAAACTTCCTGAAATTCCGCCCTTTCCTCCTTTGCCTGAAACTTTTTCTTCTGGATTTATCGGGACTTTTGCTACAGAAAAAATACCCTCTGGATGGTTACTGTGTGATGGTAAAGAATATTCGCGAAGGAACTATGCCAATCTTTTTGCTGTTTTGGGAGAAACATGGGGAAAAGGAGACGGGAGAACAACATTCAATGTTCCCGATTTGCGTGGAATGTTTTTACGGGGGCTCGATAGTGGAAAAGAAATTGATAAAGGACGTCGCTTGGGAAGCCGACAAGAAGAGTCTTTTCAATCCCATACCCATGAGGGAAAAACAGATTCAACAGGTAACCACCAGCATAGTTATCCAAAGATTGAAAAAAAGATTCTATACTACAATAGCGGGACTTATACAGAGGATGTCGCTATGGTGTCTTGGACTGGTTGTTTGACAGCTCCTGCGGGAGAGCATGAACATAAGGTCTTGTTGCAAAAAACAGGGGGAGATGAAACACGCCCCGTCAATATGGCGGTGGTTTATGCTGTCAAAGCCTGAGAATGAAAGCTGTGTGAGAGAAAGATAAAAATGCTAAAATGTTTGTTATGAAAAAAAGTCTTATTGAATATAAAGTCTTATAGAATATATTGTGTAGAAAGTTTTGAGGCGCTTTAGAAAAAACTTAACTCTCTTTATTTTTTGTGCTGCCTTTGTTGGATGTCTAAAGGTAAGTTTGCCTATTGTTCTTTAGAGGATCAAGACAGTGATTATTGAAGGTAGGGGGAGAACAAAAAAACTTTCTTTATTCATGGCGTTTTTTCTGAAGAATCAATATTTTAGCTCAAATGCCTCTCTTTTGTGATATCGTGATCCATTATTTCAAGTGCTGGGTTTAAACCGCTGCTGTGCGATGACAAAAAGCCCCTAAATAATTTTATCCTATTATACTGTAAAACACTGTCATTAAAACACTATTATTGAAGGTGGTGATATCAGTAAGATAGCTTAAAGTATTTAATACATTAGCAAATGTTCTGGGGAGGATTTGCTTGGTTAAGTATTATGCAAGTGAATCATATAAGTGAGCAGCAGACGGAATCCTTTCAGAGGAGTTGGATTGTTTACAAACCGATGTAGGGCTAAAATCTTCGTCCTTTGAGGTGGTGGGAAGAGGTCAACGGATATGTTTATTTAAAGCGAGAAAAGGCAAAATGGAGCGCTTTCTTTTTTTAGCGTGTAGGAAAAAAGCCACTCTTTGTTTTCAAAATGGACGCACTGTTGGCAAGAGCAGCAGGTTGGCGATGCGTTGTAACGTATGGTGAGGCATTGAACTCTCTGAGATGGCATTTTGTGCTTATCAGGCAACTTCTTGAAACAGGATGAGAGTGATACGAGAAAATCTATAAGACAATAGTTTATCCCGTTGTGTTGTAAAATACCATTGTTTGAGATGCGGTTAAAATTTTATGCATGGGGTGTTTTTCGTCTGTGCGTATTCCTAACGCAGCATTTTTTGTAGAGTAACTCTGGACAGGGGATACATTACAAGGATGCGTTTGAAGGGGGAAGCCAAGTCAAATCTGTTAGATAAGAAGCCAGATTGTTTACAAACCATTGTTTATTGATTGCCATTATTTAAAGACCGGTGTGGGCTTTGTCCTTGTGGGAAAGGTTGATACAGCATGCAAGGTGATATGCATTTCTCTTTGGTTTTAGGTGGTAAAATCATCATTTTAGGTGGAAAACAGAGTATAATCTAAAAAAATACCTTGTAAAAATTTTCGATGAGGAAATTTTTTTCAAAAGCTTTTCATATGGTTTTCTGAGAAATGCAAGAGCCGTACAACGAAAAAAGAGATGCAAATGCCTTAATAACGCGTTTAGCTTATCAAAAAGGGGGATATAATGGCACTTTTTCCATTTTCTATTGCTGATATTGATGATCCGGAATGTATTCGTGTGGTTCTTTATGCTAGCGGAAGAATGGGACATGCTCCTTTAAACGCATTGTTGAAGAAAGCATATGAAGATATTACAAAAATTGCAAAGCGCATGGATGCTTTAGAAAAAAAATTAAATGCTCTAGATCTTACCAATGTCGAACAGAAAAAAAATGAGAAAGAAGAGAAGCAAGACAGTATTAATAGTGTTGTGAGTGGTGGAATAACGACACCAAACAGTTTTGTGAGCGCACCAGAAATTAAAACAGAATCATCGTCCGCTGGAGACATATTTTTTTCTCCAATATACGAGGCGCCAAAAATAGACTACAGCTCTTTTATTTCAAAATTTACAGTACATAAACCGCTAGAAATACACAGTAGTGTTACTCAAAACATCAGTGTTGAGCATTCTAGAGGGATTTCTTCTTTGTTAGATAAGGAAAAATAGAATAGAGTGATCATAACAATATGTATGGGGTGAAGCTATAGATCAGATAAACCTAATTTATATCTTCGGTGGAGCCTGGAATTGCACTCTGTTTGAGATGTTAAAAAATGGTAAAAATTGATAGAGAAGCGTTGTTGCTGGATAAGTTGATCATGCGTTGTTGGGGAGAGTAGGGCGCATATTGAAATCTAAGGGTAAGTTTTTAAAGCCTACAGAGCAAGGAGCCATGCCCAAATAGAAACGCATGGCAAAAGAAGCTTTAAAAAGATAAAAAATCTTGCAATCATTTTAAAAAGCTTTTGGATAGAGCGTTTGATGATTTTAACTCTATAAATAATTTGCGGTTTTTACGCTTTTTTAAAAGAGAAAAAGTGCAGTTCCTCGCAATTTTAATTTGTTAAAAATCCCATAAAAAGAAAATGTTAATTGCCAAAAGGACAAAAGCAGAAAAATGCCTATAAAAAAATCATGCGTATCGTTGTGTCTTTTCTTATAAAGAAGAGAAATGCTGTACTGTTGGAGCAGGCTTGAAGGCTAACGTTTTACTTGTTTTCTTATCAGACAAGATTGTACAAGCGGTTGTTGATTTGTCTTATCCTGTTTATGCTGTAAAGACTGTCCTTTCAGGTGTGATGATATAAGGCAAGTCTCTTTGTAAGAGCTTCCATGATACAAAAAGTGTTTTTTAAAGGGCGTGACAAATATTTAAGGCAGGCTTATTTGTTGAGCTTTAAGTTTAAATCAATCACATGTGAGAAAGCCAAATGGACCCCACTGCAATCTGGGCTGTTGATAAATCAGATTGGGTGAAGAATCTTCATCTTTTGAAGTGGTGGATGCAAGTCAAGAAAAACCCGCTTTTACAAGCGTAAAAGAACGGGTCTTATTATAATTATGGACTTAAATCATGTGTGTTTTTTCATGGATTATATTGAGATAAAGCTACAAAGTATTTTGATTTATTTGATACGTTTTTATTTTAGAAAGTGTATTGTTATAAACAGCTCTCCTCAATACGAATGTATCATTATTTATACTCTTTTTGGATATTTTTATAAATATAATTAAAAAGCTTGCAATACTATACGTTTTGTGTATAAGTATTTATTATTGATTTCTTTTGTATTTTATTTAGTTATATCTCTATTCATAAGCCGCGCCTTTAAATGGTGCGGCTTTTTTTACTTTCTAATAACAGGGGCGCTATATATTTGTTATTGAGATGGCTTTGGATATTTTTCTCATTATTGTATTTTGTGATTTCATTTTGCAGTGAAATCTTTAAATTCTTGTGTGTTTTATCCCAATAGGGAAGATTCAAATAAAAATGCAGGCGTCTGGTTTCGGTTTCTTTGCTTTGGTTGGGGGGGCGTTGAATAGTTAAAGAATCTTTGTGATTGTTTGACGGAGAATGATATGAGGTGAAGCATAAAATGGTGGCGCATTTGAAGGGCCATTATCATACATGCCAGCATGGTCAAAAATGCAAATGTGTCTTTAACAGTGTTTGTTGATCTCGATTAGAAAGTCCATTCTTTTTTTGTTAGGAGTTTTACATCTATAATCTCTTATCTTGTTTTAGCGACTGCTTTTTGAGGGGGCGGTAATAGAAGGCGTATAAGATTTTATATATGAAGTGTTTGTGTGGTGAATAACGGTAAATCCATTGAGCACTCCCATCTTTACGCTTATGTAGAGGCAAGCCCGCACCATCATTGTATTTGCTCGCTCCCAATATTACGACAGCCTTGGTTCGTGAGATGCTTCATAAGAGCCATATGCCTTTCTTATACAGTTTTTAATCCACATGCCAGTTCCGCTTGTAACTTGTAAGCGACATGGTTTTGGTTGATTTAACATAAACAGGTTTGGAATGAGAGAATCCTATGGTGTTCGGGTTTCTCATTCAACGTGCAAAACAATAAATACTCTTTATAAATCAATATGACATGTCTTAAAGAAGACGAATTGTTTATAGATCCGCATGGATGAAGAATCTTCGTCTTTAAAGGTGGTGAGAGAAAATCATCAGCCCTATTTTTTCATAAAGGGCATGAGAAAAGTGTTTTACAAGAATTTTATACGATAAGAATTATACGGTAAAAAAGAGCGTCTTTTGACATAAGAGTCTTGATCGTTTGCGGCTATAACCTGTATTGTGTACACAGATACTTCTATCATTTTTTGCTGTAAAAGCTTCTCTTGGGATATTAAAGGGTACAATCTTTATGGAAAAAAGAATCCGAGCAAGACAAAAGGCTTATTTCAAAAGATTATATCGCAAGATTGCTTTTGTTTGCATAATACTTTTTTGTATAGTGTTTTTGTGTTTTGTTGTTGCAAAGGTGGTTAGTTATTTTTCTTCTCATAAAAAAGTAACACAACAAGCACCCGTTGAATTGGTTATTCCTGTTTTTGATCTACGCGTATATTGCAAGGAAATTTCTGCCTCCGTTATGCCCGATATGAAAAGAGAGGTTTATCAGCATTGTCTTAATTTGGAAAGTGAGGCCTATTTTGCTATTCGTGAAATGTGGGATAAGCTTTCTGATAGTGCTAAAAAACAATGTTTGACGAGGGTCCGTCCTGGGGATGGAAATTATTTTCTCTTACGAGACTGTTTTCTGAATGAAAGAGAAAATAAAACAGGCAAAAGGCGCAATTACTTTTAAGTTTTTATATGGAAAGTTAAAAGGATGCGAATTTTGATAAAAAGATAAAAGCCTCTTAAATGACTATCTGCCTCATGACCAATAGCAGCTTGATTTATTTATCTTGTTATATCGCACTTCTTATTTAAGGTGTG
Organism: Bartonella sp. AP7XZML; assembly: GCF_042195745.1. Classification (NCBI taxonomy): domain Bacteria; kingdom Pseudomonadati; phylum Pseudomonadota; class Alphaproteobacteria; order Hyphomicrobiales; family Bartonellaceae; genus Bartonella; species Bartonella sp. AP7XZML. Next base: position 13,729 of record NZ_JBHIOT010000003.1, on the reverse strand, counting down.
GCGACATAAGGTATGGATGGCCTCCTTGAAATGTTTAAGGGGGCGTGGTGGAGTTTCAGGAGGATTTGTTGCGCTTTTTTAAGGGAAATAACGAGTGTGGGAAATCCATTTCGTGATGGTTTTGGTGAATGGTATAATCATCATGAAATGTATAAAATTTATAAAGCAAGTTCATCTTTATGGTTTAAACAAAGAATAAGCCGGTACTATCTCACACTTTGCTCGCTCCCAATGGTGCTCTCGACAACCCTTTAGCCTTAGAGACGGTTCATAAGAGGCACTTTTAGTCTTTTTATCGTTTTTACTCCACGCAGGTTTTCCCACATGTAACATGCAAGAAAAAGAGATTGATTCAACAGCAAACAGATTGAGGATGAAAAATCCTACGGTATTAATTTTCTTACTCAACACAAAAAATATAAATTATCATTACAAATCAATTTAGTGTATGAATTTTATAAGTATTTTCATTGTTAACAGACCAGTGTGATTTGAGAACCTTCATTCTTTGAGGGTGTAAGTCAATAGACATGACAAAAATGAGTAAAAAAACATTCCTTTTATAAACATTTACGGCTTCTTTATGCGTAAAGCGCTGTGCTGGGTTTAAAAATGTGCTTGTTTTATAATTCTAGTGTTCTTTATCAGAAAATTCCTTATCAGAAAAGATAAGTAAGGAAATACGTTAGGCCATTCTTATTGATAGGCTTTGAGGAGGGTATTTTTTTGAGAAGAAGCTGATTTTTAAAAAAGTGTGACATATTGGTCGTTTTTTTCATAATTTGATATTTTTTTGTATTTAAATATTTTGTTTTTAAGCTCAATTTGTTATAAATAAAAACTGTGATTAACTTAAAAACTCTATGGGTTAAAATAAAAATTGATAGTATCATTGACTTGTTTGGGAAAGAAGATTGATCTCTTGGTGATTATAGGGCTTGAATAATACTTCGTGTTAATCTATCTATAAAAGTTAAGAGGTTTTGTGAGGCGATCGTGGATTATCGCTCGCAAGGGGTTGCTTTAGCGATGAAGAGAGGCTATATTTATAAAATAAAGAGGTTCGCGCAGTGACTCGTTGGGATGGAAGTGCTTGTGAGTTAAATGCACGAGGGGGTAGAGAATATCGGCGTTTTTAGGAGCGGTGGTTTTAGAGCAAAAAAGGAAGCTTCTACTATTCTCTGGCAGGAATTTTTTCTTTGTCAGGTGTGTTATATGTGTGTTTTCCTTTTTGTTTTCCACAAGATAATTATTTTTTTAGTGAAATATGGTTTATTTTAAAAAAAACACTTGGCATTTTACGTGAACATCATTAGGTTTCTGCTGTTTGACAGAGAAAAAGGGAATTTTTGATTTACGATTTCCCTGCTGTTTTGTGATTTTCAAGAAAATATATGCTTTTATCAATATCAGTAGGGTTCGTTTGAGTGAAATAAACGCGGATAGCTTGATAATCGTATGTTAAACATGATCAGCATTATCAAAAGATAATGTAATGAGGAAGCGTCAATTAAGACACACATAAGACAAACACTCCAAAAAGGGATAAAGATGAGGCCACAACAAAATAGACGGGTACGCGGTCGCAATAATAACAATAATGGTAATAACAATAATAATCGTCGCGGTCCTAATCCGTTGTCTCGCAATTATGAAAGTAGCGGTCCGGATGTTAAAATTCGCGGGAATGCTCAGCAAATTGCCGATAAATACATAAGCCTTGCGCGTGATGCACAAGGTGCAGGCGATCGTGTTATGTCGGAAAATTATTTACAACATGCCGAGCACTATTTGCGTATTATTTTAGCAGCAGCTGGGCAAATGTCTCAATCGGTTCGGCGTGATGAAAATCGTGGTGATGAAAACGAAAATCGTGATGAAAACAATGGGCAAGAATGCGGTGAAATAAATCTTGATGGTGAAAAAAAGGATGCTGTCGAGGGTGATACAGATGTATTACAAATGTCGTCGCAAAAAAATGGCAATGGCCAATATGATAAAGCGCAAAATGGGGATGCGCGTGAAAACGCTTTAGAGGCTCTATCGGATGAAAAAACAGATCAAGAGCACTGCCTCTCTGAGAAAAATGTTGAACCTGTCAAAAAAATACGTCGTTCTCCTCGTCGACGTACTGTACGGACTCAAGATGAATCATCTCTTGAGCTTTCACTTACAACAGCAGAAAGCTCTAGCAATGGAGATGCATCAACAGCAACAAAAACAGCAACAAAAGAGGATTCTTCTTTGCCTGGATTAGGTGAGGGGATACAGAGAAAACCACGCCGTCGCCGAGTGGTCAATCTTGAGGCAGAGGAAAATGTTTAAACCTGAAGGGTGCTGTGTAAGCGCGCTTATGTGGTGATGTTATTGGTATCATGATAATAAATTATAATATGCTCAAGAAGCTTCTTGCGCTTTCCTTGAGTTTTCACGGGGCTGTATTGAGACTTAACGAAGGCTGTTGACAGAAAAGATTGCCTCTTTGCTGAGATTTAAGTAAGGGGATACAGGGGAAGATGCGTCGTCGCTCAAGTGGTCAATCTTGAAGCAGAGGGAAATGTTTAAACCTGAAGGGGGCTGTATAAGCGCTTGTGGTGATGTTATTGGTATCATGATAGTAAATTATAATATGCTCAAGAAGCTTCTTGCGCTTTCCTTGAATGTTCACGCGCAGTATCAGGAACTTAACCAAAGGGTGTTGACAGAAAAGATTGCCTCTTTGCTGAGATTTAAGTAAGGGGATACAGGGAAAGATGCGTCGTCGCTCAAGTGGTCAATCTTGAGGCAGAGGGAAATGTTTAAACCTGAAGGGTGCTGTATAAGCGCTTGTGGTGATGTTATTGGTATCATGATAGTAAATTGTATATACTCAAGAAGCTTCTTGCGCTTTCTTTGGATTTTCACCGGCAGTATTGAGACTTAACAAAGGGTGTTGACAGAAAAGATTGCTTCTTTGCTGGGATTTAAGTGAGGGAATACAGAGAAAACCACATCCGTGTATTTTAAGAGGCAGTTCTTTTATGAAGAACGCAATGTCGTTGTTTTATTTAATTCACACTTATATTCAATGTATTCATGCCCATTTCGCACTGGTGTTCATGAATTCTATCATGTGAAATCCATCGGTTATCTTTGCTTAATAAAAGATGTAAACTGGGCGTTATTGCTTTAATTTTCAATGTTGCAACAGTTCTTCTTTTGATACCTGATCATTCATAAGAGGTATTTTATTCATCCATTTCCTTGCTGGGATATGTAAAGAAATGATTTTGATTCAGTTTCTTACGAACAGATTTGAAAGGGAGAATCTTACAGTATTTGAGATTCTCGTTTGACATGCAAAATAAATCATCACTATAAATTAATATGTTGAATTTTTGCACTCAAGAAGAGGTATTTCTTGCACGTTTATTAGCTTTTCCCAAGTGATGTCATTTTCTTAAAATGGGAATGCGTTGACAGAAAGGTTTCTTCTTTTCCAAGATTTAAGTGAGGGGATACAGTAAAAAACGCGCCGTCGCCCGTGTGGTGAATATTTAATGCTTATCACATTGATTTAGAATAATAATTCATTGTTTTGAATGTTAGGTGAGAGCCCCTAAGCCCCTAGAATTCTCTCATTTCCAAATTTGTTCCATGTTGAATCAACAAAAAACATTCGCTTGCACGTTGCAAACGGGGAGAGCCCGTGTGGATAAATTTGTATAAGAAAGGAATAAAAATGGCTCTTATGAACTCTCTCTCTAGCGCCAAGGGCTGTGGGCAACATCCACGAGTTGGCAAAGCGTGTGATAGTGTCGGCTTGCAGAAAATGTTTAAACCTTCAGAATGCTATGTTAAGCGCTTATTGATGTTAGTTTTCTTAATGGGGCATTATCTTCGAACTCTCTTTTGTTGTTTCAACAGAAAGAACGGCGATTAGAGCACCGGTATGATAATTGTAAATCATAAATTTTGTTTGTCCATCAGGGGTTAAAACTTTCAGTACAATATTGTGTTCTGAGAGGCTTTGCGACAAAATCTGTGTTTTTTCCGGTAGAGAGAGCGTATGATGGATAACGTGTGGGTTTTTGCTGGGAGAGGAAGATAACTCGGTTTGTTTTGGCGCTGATCCGGTTGTTATCACTTTATAAACAATTAAAAACAGTACGGTTAGAATAAGGAAAAGCGTTATTAAAACGGAAATAATCATTAAACCCATAAGTTTTTTTCTCACTCGTTCTACGGCAGGGTCTAAAGGGAGATCTTGAGGCAGAGAATTTTGCTCTGTGTGATGGTCTTTTGAAGGGTGCATTCGCTTATTATCCATCATGTCTTTCATTGATTATTTTTTTGAGATCTGATGGGTTTATGCTTTTAAAGTTTTTTGTGCAAGAGGTTTGTGGAAGAAGAATGTAAAAGAGGAAGCGATGTTGGTAAAATATCTTCTTTGTGTACTGTAGACAGCTTGTCCTTTACGTTTTGGCTTTTAAGCAGGAAATTTCCATGGTTTGTTACAGACCAGATCAAGTTTACTTCTTGTTGATGTAAATTGGGGTGTACGTTTATACATTGAGCAAAAATTTGTTGTCCATAAAGTGCAAACTTTTTTGTGGACGGTACCATGGCCTGTTCACAAGCTTGAGCCGTTGGATAGATTTTAACCATTGTATTGTTCGAATAGCAACTATTAAAATCATCTGTACATGAAACTAATAAGAGGATAAAAACAAGGGGATTCATCAATTATTTTCCAAATGAGAGGTTGACAGAGCGGACTGCAATTTGTCAGCCTAGGGGCTTCTTCACTGTTAAACGCTTTCAAAGTTTTTTAGTTCCCCTTTGAGATGCGTTTTCCCCTTTGAGATGCGTTTTCCCCTTTGA
>NZ_JBHIOT010000003.1:0-8657 GCF_042195745.1 Bartonella sp. AP7XZML | reverse complement strand
TTTCCCCTTTGAGATGCGTTTTCCCCTTTGAGATGCGTTTTCCCCTTTGAGATGCGTTTTCCCCTTTATAGTGAATTAATCAAAGTCATTGGCTTGCACGTCATAAAAGGGTGTGTGGGGGCTTTGTATCAATGAGAAATATTTGAAAAAAAGCCTAAAATGCCTCTTATGGACGCTCTCAAAGGTCAATGGCTGTTGTAACATGAGAGACAAATGGTATGATGATGCTCAGCTACTACTTTTATGAAGTGAAAAGGGGCATGAAGGTAAAGAAGGATATGGCGCAAAAAGGGGCGGGTTTGATGGTTCACTTTACGGGGCTGGGGGCTATTATATCTTATTTACAGATACTGTTTTGAAATGAGCGTGGATGCGCTGGGAAATATTAAAAAAGTGCGTGAATGAAAGACATAAGTGTATTCTGTTTTAGAATGTCCTATTGTAACTGAAGAGGATATCTCCATTAAAGAATGCGATAAATAAAAGCATAAAATGTGTAATTTACATCAATTAATTGTCGTTGTCGTGGAGGCTTTAAGCCCGTAAAGCTGAAGAATGATGATGGATGTTAGCTTTACTCCTTGAAATTGCATATTATGCCAAAATAAAATTATATGCGCATTGCGAAAATTACACAAAAAGAGATGGGTAATAGGCTCGCTTTTATTTGGCATAGTAAGAGTTGAAACGGTTTGCTCTTTATCGTTTTGGTTTCTGTTTTAAAATATGCCGGTTATATGAGGGATGGAAGTTGATTGACAGCGGGAATGGATTTGTGGCTTTCAGTTCTCATCGTTAAGGTTTTGCGGAACTATTGGGGGACTATAGAGGTTGGTTTAAAGAGGTTGGAAAATATCTTTGTGCTTAATAAACAGATGAGACATTTTGCTAAAAAAGGGGAAACTTCTCTTGTTCATTGTTTAAAATGCTCTTTTAAGAAAAAATATCAAAATAAGTATCAGGAACAGAGAGGCAATAGACAATTCCTTCTTGTGTCAATTTGAGGGAAGCTGAACCATTCACGGAAATGGGAACGATTTTTTCGAGAACGGCACTACCAAAACAGGCTTTTTTATTGTTTGTGGGAGGGATGCCGGATTCAAAATTTTCATGCCACGTGATGATAAGTTGCGTTTTGCCATTCAGTTTTGTTTCAATTTCACAGCGTACACAGATGCTCCCCTTTTCTTGGGAAAGGGCTCCAAAAGAAAGAGAATTGACAATCAGTTCATGAAAAGCCAAACCGATATGCAAAGCGGCATTGGGAAAAAGATAAGGATCGACGCCTTCAAGTGAAAAACGTTCTGTTTCTTTCATAAAATAACCTAAAGCCTGCGTTTGGACCAATTCGCGAAATTGAGCACCGCGCCAATCGGAATCAGTGATCAGATCTTGAGAATGAGAAAGAGAATGAAGACGACCTTGAAATTTTCGTAAAAAAACCTGAAGAGATTCAGTATAGCGGGCGGTTTGGCTGGCAATACTTTGAATGATCGCTAGAAGGTTTTTAGAACGGTGACTGACCTCGCGAAGAAGGATTTTAAGCACTTGTTCACGGCGGCGTAAGCCGGAAATATTGACACCGGTGGTGATAATCCCAATAATGTCTTCGTTATCATTGCGGTGGCAATCAATAGAAAATTTGTACCAAATCTCTTGTTTATTTGTATCTTCAAAACGTGCTTCAACAGTTTGCATTTTGCCACTGGCTAAAACTTGCAGTTTGATGGTTTCCATATTGTCTGCAAGGTCAAGCGAAAAAAAGTCGCTGTCACGACACCCAACCCGCCATTTATTGTGCAAATGGTGTGGCAAGTTTTCAGCCCATAAATAAACCAGATTTGTTGCCTGATAGAGAACGCAAATATCAGCACCACGAATCGCTTGCATGAGCGCACTCATATGAGATCTATCCATGGGAGGCTTTGAAAGAGGCGTAACGATCATAATTTTAAGATGTTACCCTGTTCTAAGCCGCTTTAGAAGCATTCTCTTGAAAAAATAAAGCTTGGGAAATAAGCGCTTTCACCATATCAGGGTTAAAAGGTTTGGTCACTAAAAAAGTTGGTTCTGGACGCTCGCCAGTGAGAAGCCTTTCGGGAAAAGCCGTGATGAAAATCACCGGTATACGGTCATTTTTCAAAATCTCGTTGACCGCATCAATCCCTGAACTGTTATCGGCTAATTGAATATCAGCCAAAATCAACCGTGGTTTTTTCTTATGATACATGATGACAGCTTCATCACGCGTGCGCGCTATTCCTACAACATGATGACCTAGGCTTTCTACCATTTGCTCAATATCAAGTGCAATAAGAGGTTCATCTTCAATAATCATGACTTCAGTGGCAATTTGTTGAGAAATATCAATGGATGCTTGGTTGAGAAGCTTGCGAAATTCTTTTGTATCCAGATTCATGATTTCGCTGGCGTCTTGTTCATGAAATCCTTCAACGGCAATGAGCAAAAATGCTTGGCGTGCACGGGGCGTGAGATAGGATAATTTGGCACTGGTTTTTTGTTCAAGACCAAATTGGGGCAGGGGCTCAGGGATGTTTGGTGTGGTTTGGTCAAAAAGATGGCAAAAAAGCCAATAGGTACCAATTCGGTCAGTGGAGGCTTTGGGAAAAATGGAGATGTCGGCAATGAGTGCTTCCAACATCGCTGAAACATAGGCATCGCCAGAGGATTGGCTACCGGTGACAGAGCGGGCAAAACGTCGAAGATAGGGAAGATGCGGGGCAATGCGCGTTGATAATGACATAATTTATAACTCCTTTGACCTTTCAAGCATTTTGTTGGTTGAAATTCTCAACCGATAAAAAAGTTCCTTGATTTGTATGGAACTTTTTACCGGCAGCTATATTTACAACCATAAGGCGAAAAATTCTTCGCGGTGCTACTAGTAATATATGGATTAGGGGGATGAAAAATGAACGACCGTGATGAAAAAAATCTCACCACACAATTTAGAGTTGGAGATGATCTTCTCGGGGTCAATAGCGAAATAGCACGGAAGTTACGTCAATTTTACATGGAAATTCAAGAAGAAGCACTGCCACGGTGTTTGCTTGAGCTTTTAGAGAAGTTGGAGCGCGCAGAGCAATTTGGCTTAAACAATGTGGAAAAGGTTTGAATCCTTTATGTCAAAGTGCGCGAAAAACTTTAAACAAGAACTCCTTTCTGTGTTGCCGGCTTTACGAGCTTTTGCTGTTTCTTTAAGTGGCAAGCACGATAAAGCCGAAGATTTGGTCCAAGATACTGTTATGAAGGCATGGGCTAAGCAAGATAGTTTTGAGATGGGAACTAATCTTAAAGCTTGGCTTTTTACCATTTTGCGCAATGAATTTTATAGTCAAATGCGTAAAAAGGGAAGAGAAGTTCAAGATACCGACGGCGTGTTTACTCAAAATGTCGCTGTTCATCCTGCTCAATATGGATCACTTGATTTGCAAGATTTCAAAAAAGCCTTAAATTTGCTTTCTGCCGATCAAAGAGAAGCCATTATTCTCATTGGCGCATCGGGGTTTTCTTATGAAGATGCTGCGGCTATTTGTGGTTGTGCTGTTGGAACCATTAAAAGCCGTGTGAGCAGGGCGCGTAATCGATTACAAGAACTTCTTAAAGTCAATGGTGAGTCTGATTATGGTCCTGATTCTTACTCAGCTGGAAGTACATTGTGTTCATTTAACGGCTAAAAAAGCATAATAATTATGATCGATAGCCTTGTTTTTTTTATTCCCGTTATAGCTATTACAGTAAAGTCAGTATCTGAGGGAATTCAGAAGTTTGGCGTGTATCTTTAAGAACACAAGAAAAGCCTGTATAAAACTTTCTCACGGGCTTTAGGTTTTATGTTCCATAAGGTTGCCTTCCTTTGTGCTGAAAAATGACGACTTTCAAGTTCGCCAATGGACATTCTATGACAACAAAAACAAATTTGATGCCTCAAATGCCTTCTTCTGATGCAACGATATCACGCTGGCGGTGGGGTGCGATTGTTGTTTCTCTTGTTATGGCTCTTTTGGCATCGGTTTTTATTATGTTGCTTTCAAATGCCGTTGATCGAGAAGTCGCACAGTTGAATACAAGTTCAGAATTGCGCGAACAGGCTGATTTGGTCCTTATTAGCCTGATTGATATGGCTGTTGCTGACCGCAGCTATGCAAAAACGCGCAAGGCGGAAGATAAAATACGTTTTGAAAATGCAGAGCGGGAGTTGGGGAATATTCTCGACTATATCGCACTTATTGTTTATGCGCATCCGCAGTGGTATAAATGGTTTACGGCTTTTAAAGAAGAGGTTGAAGCACGAAAAGCCTTTATGAATGCCCATATGCGTGCTCTTGATGCGATTCCTGAACAACCTTCTCAACCTTCTCATGCGGACTCTTTGGAAGTATCAAAGATTCCTGTAGCACGTTTAGCTCAATTGATGACAAGCTTTATTAATGGGGATGATGTGGTGCGACAAAAACAGCGTGAGGGTATCGCATTGATGCGGGCGGCTTTGACATTGGCGGCTATTGTTTCCGTTGTGAGTACCTTTATTTCTGCCTATTTTGTTATTAATCGTTTTCATCGTGATATGCGCTCTTTAAAATTGTATCAATTGCTGCTTCATAGTGAAAATATCGCTCTGGAAGCCCGCGTGAAAGAACGAACACAAGAATTAGAAAGAGCACGTAATCACGCTGAAAAAGAACGCCAACGGGTTGAAATATTGTTGCAGGATGCAAGCCATCGTATTGGCAATTCTCTTGGGACGGTGTCTTCTTTGTTGGGGCTCCAGTTAAACCGGAGCAAAAATGAAGAGGTCCGTGCTGTTCTAGGGGCTGCACGTGATCGTATTCAGACAATTTCTACAGCACATCGTCGTTTGCGCTTAAGTGATGATATGGAAACGACACTATTGGCAGAGTTTCTCAGCTCTGTTGTGCATGATGTCGAATTGGCAGTCCCTTTTGAATTGCGTGAAAACATCACCATTCACACCAACTTTAAAGATTGTCGCCTGTCTTCAAGAGATGCGACAACACTTGGAATTATCCTTGGCGAGTTGCTAACCAATTCCTTAAAACATGCCTTTCCTGATCAACGGTCGGGTCATATTTATATCTCCTTTGGTCCCCAGAAAGATGGACAATTGATGCTCATTGTAGAAGATGATGGCGTGGGAATGAAAAGCCAAACTTTAAAACAAAAAACAGGACTTGGTCGTGTGGTCGTGGAACAGCTCTGTATGCAATTTGGTGAAAAACCTCTGTTTGAAACTTCTGCTTTAGGAGGTACAAAGATTGTCATTCCTTTGCCAAAACTTAGCATGAATAGTTCAAAAAAAAGCTCTGACTGATTTTTTAAAAGGGTAAATTTTCTCTTTTCTCGTGGTAAGCTGCCTTTCATTCATCGTGAATGTATGGGGAGGGCATCTTTTCACAAGAAGAAGGAAAAATACGGCTTCAGTAGCGCGAACACAGCACCATTCATATCAGATTGTCAATTGCCTTCAAGAGAAACAACTTTGCTTCTTTATCTTTTGGTGTAATGTTTGATTTTCTCTCTTGTTGTTTTTTTGCTTTGTTGACTCCGATGATCGGCTTTCAAAGTTCTCCTTGTCTGAGAGCTTTGAAGTGCTTAAGTTAGCCTTTAAATTTATTTTGAATAAGTGCTCCTTTAAGCCAATAATACTTATATTCGTAAGCTCTATTGCTTTGCAAAGAGAGAGTTTTTTCAAGTTTTGTTATTTTTTGTAAGGCATGTGAAACTTTAAATATGGGGTGTTTTTGTAAAAGTGTGTAACGAATACTCTTAAGGTAGAACGTGCTCAGAAAGTTCATGAAACACCGTCCTTTAGGGCTATGAACAGCATACATTCAACAAGTGGAATCTATTCAACAAAAAGTCGGGTTGTTTATAGAATGATATGGATTTTAGAATCTTCATCCTTTAGCGGGCACCTCTTTGATTTGAGATTTTATTGCATGGCAAATAAGGACGGGCTATCGTTTTGATAAAATAAACAAAAAGAGTTAGCCTTTTGGGGTTTCATATTTTTCACTTTTCTATTGTGCGTAAACCTGAAAAGGGGAGGGCGTTTTATTTTTAATCATTGTGATGCGACCTTGGGTGGTGGCATCTTTCGGCGTATTCTTTAATAGATATTTAAAATGCGGAAATCTCTTTGAGAAAAGTAAGCGCTCAAGCATATTTTTTAGATGTTTTGAGTCGTAAAAATGCAGATGCTTTCATGCTTTAAGTCTCTTCGGAGGGTACTATTGGGCTGTTGATCAAGGCATCAATGTTGTTTTTTTCTTGTAGGAATGTTTGTAGGTCTTGATTGGTTAAGGCTTTGCTATCCGGTATACGAATGCGCATGGGATCAACCTTGACGCCATTGACAATGATTTCAAAATGACAATGGGGTCCGGTTGCCATTCCTGTTGATCCAACATACCCAATAATTTGTCCTTGTCGTACTTTCACGCCTGGTTTGATGTCTGGTGCATAACGACTTTGGTGTGAATAACTGCTGACATATCCATTGGCATGTTGAATTTCCGTATGGTTTCCATAGCCGCCTGTTACGCCTACTCTTGTAACAATACCATCTCCTACAGCAATAATGGGTGATCCTTTAGGAGCAATCCAATCAACACCCGTATGCATGCGGACATAGCCTAAAATAGGATGTTTGCGTGGACCAAAGGGAGAGCCAAAAATGCCATTTGGTGTGGGTTTGCGCAACAAGAAAGGTTTTGAACTTTTCCCTTCAGAATCATAATAATCAACGCTTCCATCTTTTAATTGATAACGGTAATATTTATAAGTTGTATTCCCAAAAGTTGCACTAATATAACGAATTTCTGGATCAGCGTTCTTGGATGCTTCCTTTGCTTTCAAATTCTTTTTGCCGTTTTTGTTTTCTTTATCGCTTTGTGGTACAGCATAAAATATTTCGATCTGATCATTGGGTGTTATCGGACTTTTCATATCAATATTGGTGGCCAGCAGACGAATAAGACGATGAGAGAGAGATTGTGATATATTATGGCTTAGCAAAGCACTATAGAGTGCATCATAAGCCGTTGGTAATTGCGCGCTATTGATATAAGAATGTGGAATACCATTTTGAAAAGCCGTTTTAAGTGCTTTAGACATTTTAGGCTCTGTGCTTTCAATGAATTGGCCTTTATCATTCAGGGCAATGGTGAGAACATGATGCATCCCTTGATAGATACTTGCGCGTACGAGATGGTCTTCTTCACCAGCTTGTGTCACGATACCAATGCGTAAAAGGCTTCCCTCTTTAAGTGAATCGGAAAGGCTTATTTTTTCTAGCGTTTTTACAACCTGGTCAATTTGCTTTTTTGTATAACTGGTTTTTTTGAAAGCATCGGCTATCGTTTGTTTTTTACGAATAGGAATAATATCTTCAACATAGTTTTTCGTCAGATCGATACGGTGACTTTGAGGAGAAACGGTTACATTTTCTTGAACGATTCGAACTTCAGGGGATTCTGTGCCTTGGGAAGGGGAGGATACATCTTCTAATTTTAAAGGATCAATCAATGTGAGAACTGAAAGAAGTTCGGAGCTCTTTTCTAAAGTAAATCCAGCTTTTTGTACTTCTTGTTGTGCCTCTTCATCTGTCAATGTGTCGCTGTCATCAAAATCGAATTGATTTACCTTAAAATCATAGCTGCGTAAGGTGAGTTTTGTTTCAACCTTTGCACCGTAAATCTGCCCAGAATCTTCTTGTGGTGCGATATTTTGATTTTTCGTATCACTAGCAAGAATGCTTAAAGAATCAAATTTTGGATAGTTATATTTCTGGGGGCGATTTTCGGCTAAAGCCATACGAATCCATTCAAAATGTTGTGTTTGAATGACTTTTTCATCGCCTTTTTTTTGTAGAATCGATAGTTCAAATTGACGTTTTCTGTCAAAGCTTTGCCTTGCATGGGTGGGAGAAATACGATCACCTTTATAGCCATTGGCCTCAGGGTCTTGTGATTCTGATAGGTTTTCTTGCGTAAACCATTGTGGCGGTGTTACCAATCGCTGTTGTTCATCAAGAGCCGTAAAAAGTGCAATCCCCATAAGAATGCAGGAAGTGATTCCTGTCAGAATGGTTCCCGTAAGCCAACGAGCAGAGACCTGTCGGCGCGCAGGCCGCAAGCGCTTGACGACAAGAGCAGGGTCTTGTCCAGGATCGTTTTTTTGTTGTTCGTTATCCCACATAGATTTATAAGAGTACTTTTCAATATTAAATAAAGAAAGCTAGATAGATAGCTTAGCATGCTTCTACAGGAATTTGATTCTTTTTACAAATTACAGATCATGCGATTCTCTTTATACAGCAATGTCTTTATAAATCGTATCTGCGCAGAAAATTTTCTCTATTAAAGTAGCATAAAACAAGCGTTATTGTGATTAACTCATTCCTAGGCAACTTCCTATTTTTATGCATTGCAATGGGGTGCTATATTTTACTTTAAAGGCGCCATGCTCTCTTTGAACTCCTTGCTGTTTTCATGTTTTATTTTATGAAGGCAGATTTTGCCTATAATTGCTTGTTTCCAATAATGTCTTGAAATAGGATTTTTTGTTCAATATTTTATTGGTAAAGTTTGGGTTATTTTATTTAAAAAAAAATA
>NZ_JBHIOT010000002.1:0-20025 GCF_042195745.1 Bartonella sp. AP7XZML | reverse complement strand
AGAAAGTGACGGTGGTGGTAATTTAGCACGCGATGATATCCGCGGCTTATTAATCTCGATGATAGATGTCATCATCCAATGCAAACGCCTCGAAGGAAAATTTCGTGTAACAGAAATCTATTACGATCCTTTCAAACGCCGTGATACTTTTTAAAAAGCGTCGAAAGGATTTAAATAACTCATTCATATCTTTCGCAAAGTATACATCTTATCCATTTGCATTCTTTTCAAAAGTTTTAAGCGTTTTCGCATTAGAAATAGACATATCAAACGGCAATCCTCTTTCATCAACAACTTTAGCTAAGGAAATTCGTATGAAATCAGACACCGTAAGTCCTAAACTTGCTAATATTTCACCGGCTTCTTTTTTCAACTTCTTATCTATATTTGCTCGAACAACATCTTTTGAATCTACGGCTACGCTCATAGTAAACCTCCTTTAGTTACCTTCTTATGTGTGGATTGAATTAGTTATAATAACAAGTTTCTAATGTTCTAAATTTCTTTATCGCGTAACATCTTTTGACTTTGTTTGCGCTATCACATTTTTTAGCTCTTGTGTATGTCTCTGTTGCAAAAATTTAACTGCTGTTTGAAGCTCATTCACAAGCTTTTTATCTTGAAGCTGATTTTTGGATATTGCTTTTGACAAGTCAAAGTCTTGTTTATGAATGGCATCCTGTCCAAAACGTTTATCTAAAGCACTTTGTAGCTTTAAAAACTCTTGATTGATCTGCTCTGGTATCTTTGAATAACTATCACGACCAGCTTCAACATTTTTCATAAAAGTCACTGCTTCTTGTGAAAGTGATGGAACCTCTACTTTTAACTGTTCACGCTCCCGTGTAACCANCCTGTCCAAAACGTTTATCTAAAGCACTTTGTAGCTTTAAAAACTCTTGATTGATCTGCTCTGGTATCTTTGAATAACTATCACGACCAGCTTCAACATTTTTCATAAAAGTCACTGCTTCTTGTGAAAGTGACGGAACCTCTACTTTTAACTGTTCACGCTCCCGCGTAAAACTATCCATATGTGTCTCATAAGAATTCTTATAAAAGGATTGAAGCTCTCTCATAATAGAAACAGAAATAGGAACATTGTAAAGCGCTTCTTTTCGTTCTTTTCCTGTAGATTTGAGTTTATCGATTAAACGATCTGATCCACGCAGCTCACCAGCTCTCTCTGGAGACTTAGCTAGAATATCAGGAAGTTTATCGCCTTTACCCGCTAAAATTGTTTGCTCAATCCTAAGCGCAGCCTCTTGCGGATCTTTATAAATAGATGCTAAACGACTGTTTAATCTTTTAAACATATCAACGTAAGATTTTTTATTTCTAAGAGCGCTTAGCACCTTCTGTTCTAGATTAGAGTTATCCGTATAAGCAGCAAGGTATGGCTCTCGTTCTGTTGCTTTTGATGCAACATTCAACTCTTTTTGTGATTGTTCAACCTTGAGATCTTCTTTTTGAAGTTTTGAAAAACTTGTCTTTGCTCTATCCCAAAGGGATTCAATCTTCTCTTTTTGTTTTTGCAACCATTCTTTATTAAAATCAACGTAAGAGGCTATTTTTTCCCCTAAACCTTGAGAAACATCAATCCCTCTATTCTTTGTAAATTTGGCTATATAATCTCTATAATCAGGAGATTCAGAAAAATCGAGAGTTGTTGTTTTAACACCAGACCTAGAAAGAGCTGCTACCAATTTTTCATAGGTATTAGCATGATCAGACCGCTTGATAGCATCAACAAAAGAAGGATCACCGCGTTCTATTAAATCAACATTAAAAACATTTCTTTTAATTTCTTTATTATTAACAACAATAGTTTCTTTATCTTGACGAAGTGATATCTTGTCGCCAAGCTCAATACGAGCCCCATCTATCGCAGAGGGAAGATTTACACCATAAACACGTTCAATTCCACGGAAAGTTGCTATATCCGCATAAGGTGTTTCGGTTTTGGCAGTTTCACTAAAAGAAGCATACCCAGCTTCTACAAGTTCACCAGTGATTGTACCTTTAACCTGTTTGTGTTCGTGTAATCGAACGTTTTTAAAATCCTCTTCGGCTACATAAAGATGTGACTGATGCCTATGTCGAGACATTGCAACATAGGAGAGATGTTGATCCATAGATGAGGAGGCTAAAACAAAGACATTATCAACGGTAACTCCTTGACTCTTATGAACCGTAGCCGCATATCCATGATCAACGTTTTGATAAGTCTGATTGGAGAAAACAACCTCCTTACCAGAGTCAAGACGCACTTTTAAGAGCGGTTTTCCTCTTTCATTTTGTGTAGACAAAACAGTTCCCAACATACCATTTTTAACTTTTTGCTTTCCTAATTCTGGGGCATATCTTTCTTCAAATTGAGCATTTTCAAGAAAGATAATTCTGTCACCAACAACAAATTCCCTACGCCCCTTAAGAGTATCAAAATTTGTGACGCTTGCACTATCTTCAAATTTAAGTAAACTAGCATCTTTAAGAGCGGTTCTAATTTCTTCATTTAATTTTTTTACAGACGCATTTGTATGAGCAAGAACAAGTAATTCGTCACCCCGTAAAGTTTTGCCTTCTTCCTCACATTTTTGTTCTACTTTCCTTCGTGTATCCATCCAATCTTTAACAAGAGTATTTATGGCTTGGTCACGCGTTTTAGTCTCATGAATGAATCCTCTATTTTTATAATGATCTAAAGCTTCCTTTACTTGTCCACGTGCAAACTGTCGTGATGCATCTTGCCCCCATTCTTCTTTTTGTCTTCTGATACCCGATAATTCTACATAACCAATATTATCAACTACAGCGCGAAATGCCGCTCCAGCCTCAATGGGTTGCAACTGCATATTATCACCAACAAGAACAATTTTTGCGCCTGCTTTTTCAACTTTTTGGACAAAATGCGAAAGTTGTTTTGAAGAAACCATTCCAGCTTCATCAATGACAAAAACATCACCAACCCGTAATTCATCTTTTTTATTTTTCCACGCTAATTCCCACGCAGCAAGAGTTTTACTTTTTATCTTTGAAGATTCTTCAAGACCTTCCGCAGCCTTCCCCGCAAGCGCTGCTCCAAATACACGCTTCCCACTATTAACCCACGCAATATTTGCGGCTTCCAATAGAGTGGATTTTCCAGCACCAGCATAACCAACAACCGCCGCAATACCTTTATCATCTGTAATATGTTGAACGGCTAATTTTTGTTCTTCTGAAAATTTAAATCTATTACTTTTATCTTTATTCTCAACAGACTTTATTGCCTCTAAAACCTGTTTATCTTTTACACCGTATCCTGTCGTTTGAGACAACGAAACAACACACCGCTCCATATCATATTCGTTTTTTAATATTTCTTTTGTTGAATAAATGATCTTATGAGGATTGGAATGATCTTTAATTTTAATCAGGTTATTGCTTTGTTCTAAACGCACCATAATATCATTAAAGTCATTTGAATTATCAACATATCTATTAATGATCTTAGCAAGATCACCACGATTAAATGTCGACTTCTCAAATGAAATCAACTTCAATACTTCATTAGGGTTTTCTTTAATTTTCTCTACAGATCTCTGTTTTATTTTTTCATTGGCTTGTACCGCATTGCTAGCAAGTCCTTTTTTACCCATTGCATAAGCAGATTGCCCCAAATGAATGGTCGGTTCTATGGATAAACCACGCTCTTTGTAAGAACGCATATCTACTTTTATATCATGACCCGCAAGTGCAAGATGCCTCGTTGCAATCTCACCCCATGAGTTGCGTAAATTCTTCAATGCATCTTTATGACCTATGACGGTTTCATAAACTATACGCTCTTCTTTTCTTATAGCATTCCCTTGTCTATCACGAATAGTAACAAGAGATTTTTTTACTGTTCCATCTTCATTTAAGACAGCTATTTTTTTGGGACCAAAACCATTTTCTAAAACTGGACGTAAAGTATGCATAATATGCACATGTGGATTTCCTTCCTTGTCATGAAAAACCCAATCAGAAACAAGACCACGTGATGAAAAGTTTTCTTTTACAAAGTCTCGTACAAGAGAAATATTTTGATCTCGTGATAACTCTAATGGCAACGCTATAACTATTTCTCTTGCCAACTGTCCATTCACGCGCTCACTATTTTGCACAGTGTTCCACAGCCATTCACTTTTTTTATCATTTGTATCAAAATAACTGAGTTGTTGTGTAATCCATTTTGGAGAACCTTCTGGAATATTCATTTCTGAATGTACAAGGTCTCTATCTTTATCATATCTATGCGTATGAGATCCTTCTAACTCATCAAACATCCTTGTCCTATGGCGATAGGCAGCCGCCGAAATTGCTGATTTTCCAGCACCAATAATTTTAGCTTGTAAATGTGTACTTGCCATAAGATATAATTACAAAAAATTGTGTTTATTTCACAGAAATAATCTATAGCATAAAACGTTTTACTTTAAAACGTATAATTGCGCCTTCAAAAATCTTTTGAAAAAAGACATTTTTCAGGAGCGCATAAATGCGCACTATTAAGTATTGTTATTGGAGATTTGTTCTGTTAAGTAAAAATAAAGATTAAAAAATAAAAGAGAGTTTGAAATGTCACGTAAATCTTTAGAAAAACTTATGGAAGAAAAAAAAGCTCTGGAAGAAAAAAGTAAAAAACTTCTTGAAAGAATTAAAGCTGCTAAAAAACAAGAAGGGGAAAAAATTGCACTATTAGCAGCTGAAGCGGGTTTAACAGAATTAAATATAACAAACGATCAATGGAAAAATATTTTCGAGGAGATTAAAGCCCGATTTCAAAAAGAACAGCAAAAAACTGAATAATCTTGGTAACTCTATAAAATCACTAAGACGCATTGAAAAAAGGAGGAGATTTTTGAGTGATGAAATAAGACGTAAAGATGCACGTGAAAAAATTATTCTAGGCGGTCTTGTCGTAAAGGCTGGTCTTAAAAATGCTGATAAGTCTTTTATTTTAGGATGTTTAATTCATGCTGCAAAACTTGATATAAATTCAAATGAATATAAAAATTTACAAAAAATAGGACAACATTCTTTTACCGATACGCGGGGTCAAAATGATAAACAATCTAGATCGTAAACAAATCATATTTTTAATATGTCCTTTCCTCTTTTCAATCATAATTCTTTTTCTTGTAAACATAACAATAAATAACATTACAGAAAATGGTACTACCCAAGATGCTTATTGGTTTGTTCGTTCAAAACCTCTCGATATTCTCGTCCTTATTGCACTTTCATGTTCTTCATTTATTCTATTACAAAAAAGACATATAAGAAAAAATATCACCATAGCATCATTAATCTCCTTTTGTCTTTTTGCTGCCTACTACAGTATAAATGAATATATAAGACTAAGTCCTTATGTAGGACAAAATAACATGACATGGGCTGATGTTTTTCCTTTCTTTGATAGGATGGTTTTGAGCGGTTCAATCATTGGTATTATTATCCTTGGTTTCACGATGAATCTATCGTTGCCAAAAAAATCGCCTTTGAAAAAATCAAAAAATACGATCTTCGGCGACTCTCAATGGATGAATATAAAACAACTTGAAATGATCTTTCCAAGTGATGGTGAAGTAGTTATAGGAGAGCGCTATAGAGTCGACGAAGATGTTGTTAAAGATGTCCAATTTAATCCCAAAGACAAAACAACATGGGGGAAAGGTGGTAGCCAGCCATTGTTAACATACAAACTTGATTTTGATTCAACTCATATGTTATTTTTTGCTGGTTCTGGTGGTTATAAAACAACCAGCAATGTTATTCCAACTTGTCTCAAATATTCCGGTCCACTGATCGTTTTTGATCCTTCAACTGAAATCGCTCCAATCGTTGGAGAAGCACGACATAAATTAAACGAAAATACCGTACATGTTCTTGCTCCTCATGGAACTTCAACAAAAACTTTTAATCCTTTAGATTGGTTATTAGATGAAAGCATTCCAGCCTATGAAAGGGAAGCGGGTTTAGTTGAGATTGCTAGACTCCTTCTTTCCGAAAACCATAAATCAACTTCAACCGATCAATTCTTTGTATCACACGCACATAATTTATTAACAGGACTACTTGCACATATCGTCTTTTCTGATGAGTACAAGTCAGAGGCAAAAAACTTAAAAACACTTCGTATGATTGTATCGGAACCAGAACCATCGGTTATTGGAAAATTGCAATCAATACAATCAAGTTCTTCATCGCAATTCATTCGTGAAACTCTTGGGGTCTTTACCAATATGGCACCGCAAACTTTCTCTGGTGTTTATGCTACTGCTTCTAAGGATACCCAATGGCTTTCCCTTGATAATTATGCCGACCTTATAAGTGGTAACGACTTTAAAACAACTGATGTCGCAAAAGGAAATATCGATATCTTTTTGAATATTCCGTCCAAAATTCTAAAATCTTACCCTGGTGTGGGACGCATTCTTGTCGGTTCTCTTCTCAAAGCTATGGAAGCCGCAAATGGAAACTATGAAAAAAGAGTCCTCTTTGTTTTAGATGAGATTGATCTGTTAGGATATATGAACATCTTAGAAGAAGCTCGTGACCGTGGGCGTAAGTATGGAATATCTCTCATGCTCTTTTACCAATCTGTAGGACAAATTGAACGTCACTTTGGTTCATCAGGTGCTATGGCATGGTTTGAAAGTTGTGCTTTTGTAAGTTATGCCGCTATTAAAGATATTAAAACAGCTGAAAATATATCAAAGGCATGTGGTAAAATGACTGTTGAAGTTCATGGCAAAAGCAAAACCCTAGGGACATCAGGAGCAAAAGGAACTGAAAGTCTAAATGTCCAGCAGAGACCTTTAATTTATCCTCATGAAATCACCCAAGAAATGCGAAAAGACGAACAGATCATTCTCATGCAAGGGCAGCCCCCTATTCGTTGCGGACGTGCCATATATTTCAGAAGAAAGGATTTAAGGGCTCTTGCTAACAAAAATAGATTTGCCCCTAAATAATAATATCTCCTAAATAGAACTCACTTCGTTCGTCCATAATCAATAAAATGAGAGGCTATCCGCCTCTCAAACTCTCTGGAACGCTCACCAAAATCATGAGATCAGACCCGCGTTCAATGAGAGGACTAACAATCCTTGGTTCTTAGTGTCAAGGAAACCATTACATGGCGCCTAAAGGCGTCCTTGACAAAGAACCTAACGTCTTGTTTCGTCCATCTCACGCGGCTCCGAAATCATGATTAGAAGGGGAACTTTTATGGGTGCCTAAACAGCACCTTATAGTATGAAAAAAACATTTGATTTCTTAACTACGTGGATAAAAAAATTATTTGTAAAATAGTGGAGGTTATGGACGGCTTTGTTGTTTTTGTCATACCTAAAAGGCAAAAATAGATTTGAAAAGGAATGGATTACAATGCCTCAACATCCTATGGCTATAATAGCGAAAAGTAATTTAAACGGATCTGATCTCAAGGTGTTTTTCATTCTGGCTTCTCGTCTTGATTTCGAAAATCTATTAGTCGTCAATCAAACGGAATTGGCTAAAAAAGTTGGTATTACCAGACATCACTTTAATCGAAGCGTAAAAAGACTAATAGCTATGGATATTCTTTTGGAAGGTCCTCGTATTGGTATTAATAGATCCTACCGTCTCAACCCAAACCTTGGTTGGAAAGGTAGTGCTAAAATCCACAAAATAGCTCTTAGAAAGAACTTAAAAAATCGCATGAAAGCAGCCGGTATTCAAGGTGTATATGAGAATAGAAAACCTTTAGAAATGGACATTAGTAATCAAATAGATCTTGAAGATTATCTTAGATAAAAAAATAATTAGCTCCATTTATCTATAAAATAAGAGGCTGCCCCCTCCTCAATTCAAAAAATCTGCTTTAGCAGGCATTTTTGATGCTTAAAATATACAGATACAGAAGAGAAAAATAATAAAAGCATAGTAGTTACGCTTCACAATGTTACCAATAATGGTAACATTGTAGCTTAATGAACAACTTCTTCTTGTATTTTATAACGATACACATTACAGTGAATCATGATTTTGGGATTTAAACATAAAGGGCTTGAAGCCTTCTACACTACTGGTACTACAAAAGGAATTCAGTCTGCTCATACTCAAAAGTTAAGGCGTATTCTAGGTGCTCTTGACGTAGCTATATCACCAAATGATTTGAATTATCCGTCCTTTCGATTACATCCTTTAAAAGGTGATCTTAAGGGCTTTTGGTCAATTACAGTAAATGGAAATTGGCGTGTAATATTCCGTTTTGTTGGTATAGATGTCGAATTAGTTGATTATCTAGATTATCATTGAATAAGGAGAGATAAAAAATGATGAAAAACCCTCCACATCCTGGAGAACTCTTGCGTGAAGATGTAATCGTAGAGCTTGGTTTATCTGTTACCGAAACAGCTGAACGGCTTGGTATGTCTCGTGTAGCTTTTTCTAGGGTTTTAAATGGAAAAGCTGCTGTTAGTCCCAATCTCGCTATTAGACTTGAAATGGCTGGTGTGAGTACTGCACGTGCTTGGCTAGCTATGCAAACAAATTATGATTTAGCGCAAGCTTTAAAACAGAAACAGCCTAAAATACATCCTCTTTGTACTAGCTCTTGTTAGTACCATTCTATCGTATTGGAGAGCTTGACGAACATTCTCTAATAAGCTTTTACTTGAAAAGCATAAGATCAGAACCAGGAGGAGCTAGCCGTAATAGCAGCGTATCGTACCCCCAATTGACAGCTAAACTTAGAAATATCAAGACAATATAACCAATGACCATTGCTGTTTGGTGTTCAAAAGGTGCAGAGCCCGCTACATATCCAGTAAAAAAAATAAATAACACCAGCAAACTCCCCCCTGCTATAAACTCTGTTAAAATAATAACCGGTTTACGAATAAGCAAAAGAAAAAGGAAAAGGAAAAAAAGGCAAATTTTCAATATCTTATGTAATATTTTATAAACGATAGAAAACACTCTACGCATTATAGTTATTAAAATTAATTGTTTGGAATTTGGATTTTTCTCTTTTTTATTTAATTTATTAGTAGATAGAGTGTCCATTACCCCCTCCAATATTTTTATCTATAAAACGCTTTATGGCTATATGATACGTTTTATTTTATTCACGATTATTTATATACCTATATAGATAATTATTTCAATTTTATGATTTTTTAGTGCTTAATGAACTTCTTTAGGTTAATAATGTTTTGAATTGACACCTATAAAGGCGTCGGGCGCTCAAAACACAGCCTAAAGTCTGTTGTTATGCTTTCCCCGTAAAGGTATTATATGACATAACCACACCCGACAAAATCATTATACGTTTTTAAAACATACAAAGACAGTCGGTTTTTGAAAAGCAAAGAAGATTGTTTCGTAATCTATTCGCTTTAGGATTAGTGTTTTGATCACTTAAGTATTTATATAGCAAAATACCCATTTATTGTCAACTATTTTTTGTCTTTTTTTATAATATTTTCAAATATTTATCTCATAAAATAGCTTATAATTTTTATCTCTTTCTTTTGTAGTATTTGCCCCTAAAAGCTCTCCCTTCTAATTATGATTTCGGAGCCGCGTGAGAGGGACGAAACAAGCCGTTAGGTTCTTTGTCAAGGACGCCGTTAGGCGCCATGTAATGGTCTCCTTGACACTAAGAACCAAGACTTGTTAGTCCTCTCATTAAAAGCGGATCTGATGTCATGATTTTGGTGAGCGTTCTAGAGAGTTTGAGAGGCAGATAGCCTCTCATTAAAAAATAAAGTTTGTAAATAAAAACTATTTTTATTGTCAATCTTCTGAAATTCTTCTATGAATTAATCAATGTGTTGATTGCATACGCAACAATCAACAAGGGATTAAAAGCCTTAAATTATAGCGTTAGAATTAGCTCACTATGTTGGGCTTCCCGGAGTTCCGGGAGTTTTTGTTATGTCCAGGTGCTTTTCAGCACTAAAAGCAAAAAGCTGACTATAATTCAGTACTTTTAACTCCCGGAATACCAATGCGAGGGCGCTCGCACCCGGTAGGGGGGAATTTAAAGTGCAAAACAAAACTCCACATTTTAATGACATTTCTGTAGGCAAAAGAATTCGTCATAAACGCATTTCAATGGGAATTTCTCAGACCGAATTAGGAAACAAATTAGGAGTAAGCTTCCAACAAATCCAAAAATATGAAAAAGGCTCAAATCGTGTAGGAGCTGGACGCTTGCAGGAAATCGCTAACATACTAGATGTTCATATCTCCTTTTTTTATACCGATATTTCACAAAAAAGAAATATTCCGTACCCTTATGATGAAGAAATTTCCAGTAAAGAAGAATATTTCCTTTTAAAAGGTTTTAGAAAACTTAATCCTAAAAAACAGAAAGCAGTTTTGTGTTTGTTTTCTGAATAAAATGAAAACTTTTAAAATTATAGCGTACAAACTAATCGCTCTGTTTATAAGCATTCATTAATATTTCTAGAAAATCACCATGGCGATATCGCTCTTGTTTAGCCATCAATTTAAAACGATTAATGATATTTACGCTAGCTTTGATATTTAATTGTATCTCAACTGACTGTTCACGACTTGGGAAAGTTGCTGCCTTATCTATCTCTTTGCGTTGTACAATGTTTAAAGAAGATTGAGTTTGTCGTGGTTTAAAATCATCAAGTTCTGAAAAATTTAATGGTTTTCTTTCTGTACTCATTCTTTAATTTCCTTTCTCTTGAACTTTTTTTAGCTTTGTAATGACTTCAGCAACAAATGCTTCAACATTGCCAATCGCAGTTTCTAAATTATTAACTTCCTTTGGATTGAGATTACGATGTGAACCTCCAGTTGCAAAGATTGCGGAAAAAGCATCACGTTCATTGATTTCTGTTTCAAAAACATCAAGTTCTGGGTTTTTTCTAAATTGAGATGATACAAAACGAGCAGTTCTGGATTTTGCAACAACTTTAGATTGCGTAAACAAAACAGAATAAGCGATAAGACGCCGGACAGCTTTCATATCTCTGTGAATTTCTTTTATAATTTCGATAGCTGCTATAGCATCTTGCTGTTGTTCCTTCATAGGAACAATTACAAAATCAGATTGACTAATTGCATAACTAGTTAAGCGTGATGCTGTACCTTCTAGATCAACAATTACGAATGGATCTCTAGTAGATGCAATTTCTATTTCATCTAAAATAGTTTTTTCGGATTCATTAGTAACGACAGTAAGATTATCTGGTTTACCCGGCAATTCAGACCAAGTGGTAATAGGATGTCGAGGATCAGCATCTATAATTGTAACAGGTTTAGCATGTGCAAGTTCACAAGCAAGGAGCAAAGCAGATGTTGTTTTTCCACTCCCCCCCTTGGAATTAGCAAAGGATATGACAGGCATTTAGTTACTTTCTAAATAGAATATAGTATTATATAGTATTATACCATAAGGTATAATAAAGTATTAAAATATACCCTTTATAAGGAAAAAAAATGACCAATAAACCCTTTCAAAATCATAACGATAAAGTTTTTAAAAACGTTAGCAAATTTTTTGAAACTTTTAATCAAAAAATAGATTGTTTTAACAAACCCGATACAATACAGCGTGATGGATTTACAGAAGTTAAAACAAAAAGAGGAGATAGGAAAAAAATAATTTTTCTATGAGAAGTTCGTCAGTTAAGTTTACTATACCTTATGGTATTATATAGTATGGTATAGTACTATACTAAAAGATACCTTTATGTTCTTGGCATGGTAATGATAGGCTTTATTTTTGTAAGCTTGATGTTTTTACGTTCAATAAATAAACGTAAGGTGTTCACACTAACTCCTAATGTCTTAGCAATACGGCTCTGTGATAAACCAACATTTATAAATGCTTGAATTTCATCAATGTGATTGTCCAGCTTTAATTGCGTAGCTTTACTTCCTTTTGGCCGTCCAAGTTTTATTCCTCGTTGACGAGCAACATTTAACGCTTCTTTTGTGCGTGTTTGAATTAAATGCCGTTCAATTTGTGATACCATACCCAATACGTTTGCAATGATATCGCTTTGTAAACTTCCATCCATGATAAGGTTTTGTTTCGTTATATGCACAATTAAACCACGTTCACTGGCTGCTTTGAGAATTTCTAAAACAGCAAGAGAAGAACCAGCTATACGAGAAAACTCCGGTGTGAGTAAAACATCACCACACTCCGCTTTTTCAATTAAAGCACCAAGTTTACGCTTACGCCAATCTTTTCCTCTACTTGCAATTTCTTCCTCAATATGAAGTGGTGCAAAGCCATTTTTATTAGCATATTCTAACAATCCGAATTTTTGATTTTCTGTATCTTGTCCATCACGAGAAACACGTAAATAAGCATAAAATTTTGGCATTTTCAGTAAAAAGGTTATTTTTGATTAAAACTGATATATTATTGCATAGAAAAAATAGGAATTAAATATACAATTTTCGTTCATAAAAAATGATCGTTTTTTCTGATATTAGAAGTTGTTATATGTGTTTTTTAATTTCATTTTTTTAAGAACGGAAAAAACAATTAATCATATACGCAGTTCTGAATGGGAACCAAGACGTAATAATTCTAATGTATTAGTTTCAGGCTTTCTATAAAGCAAAATAAGATCTGGTTTAATATGGCAATTATAACAATCGTGCCAACCCCGCCAAGCACCTATCATCCTATGATCTTTAAAACGTACTTCCAATGGTTTGTCTTTTGCCAATGTTTCAATCACAAGGAGTAAGTCTGTTTTTAATATGTGAGCGTGCTTTCCTTTTTTTTCACGTTTAACATCACGCCGAAATAATCTAGTGCTGATAATTTCCCTCATATGTCTTGGCTTAAGCGCGCTTTTTTAATTCGTTTTTTTTATCTTCATCATTGCAGATCATGTTTCGCAAATCATCTAATGACATACTTTCCATACACCCATCCTCTGCATCCTTGATAGCTTGTAGCGTTTCTGGAGAAGGTTGAAAAAGATCAAGCGGTAAAACTTCATTTTTAGCAATATATACCATCAACATACGTACAGCATCGGAAATAGTTAAACCCGTAGATTGAATAACCTCTTCTGAAACGTGTTTGATAGCATCTGGGACATGGACTTGAATTCTTGCCATTATCCAAAGCTCCTTTTCATTTAAGCTAGTTTTAGTTCACTTTACAGATTGATGAATTTTGACATTACCTTCAGTTCTAAATAAATAAACAGGCAAGGCTTTATCTACAGCAATATTTGTTAAAAACATACATACGACATCAGATATAGTTAGACCTGCTTCTTCAATAACAGCACTTGCGGAAACATTTATATCATCATGAATTCGTACCTGAATTCTTGCCATTATCTAAAACTCCTCTTCAGTTGAAGTACATTGTACTCAAATAATGTCTTTTTGTATATCTATCAAGAGTTAAAATTGAGAATTTTTCTTACTTAAATTATTAACCATTAGTATTAGCCTTATCAGGCGAACATTTAAGCAGTTTATCCATAACGCCATAAAACTTTATCCGTTAGAAAATGAGAAATAAAAAAGAAAATAGATTAAATTTTTAAATGTTGAGAACGCTGTTGAATAACATTGATGATTGCATCAAAAACTTCAGAACGCAAACCTTTACCCTCGAGTTCTTTCTTTAATTTTATTGCTTTATCATTGATTAAATCAGTCATTCTTTTTATTTGCTTTTTTAAGGACAATTGAGCGGATTTAGTATCCGCAACCATTTTATAAAAATGACGTAAATATATTTTTTTAGGTATATATTCTCCTCCTATTTTCATAGCCATTTTTTGAGATAAATCTGAATAAATAGCTGTGCTTAACAAATCATATGCAGGAGCAAGTTCTGGTTTTTTCTGTTGGTAAAGTAGTGAAAAGTTTTTGCCATGCGCATCGGCATTACCAATTAAATAATTAAAAATAATTATATTAAGGAAATTCAGTTGATCAGCAGCAGGACGCAATGTATGCTGGAAAATAACGGTTTGACACGCAGCAATACTAGGTCCTCCTTCACATTCATATTTAAATTCTGGAGCTATACTAAGTGCTTGACAAAAATCCTCTTGATGAATACGCAAAACTGTTCCATTAGAAGATATTTGACGATCATATCGAGTGATGAGACAATAAGGTGTATTATTGACAAAATGTAAATACACTTCCGGCACATTAATACCCACGAGTTTTGCCAATTTCATACAAAAAAGCTCATTATGCGCACTATCATTAATATGTTCAATGAGAGGTTTCAAAATATGCGTGGTCGGATCACCCCCTTTAATGAGTTGAACACGATTATCTTTAAAGCCAACCGCTAATTTATCTTGTGCACCCGCAAGAGACAATCTGTAGCCATCTCCACCAGCAAGCATTGGACGACGTTTAATACACTCAAGAATTTCTTTCAATTGAGTATCATCAAGAGTTTCTACATCATCTGTTGGCAAATTTGGAACTTGTCCATGTGGATATAAAGCGAGAGCACCAGCACAATCTCCCCCAACAACTTCAAGCAAAGCAAAAGCATTTCGTTCAGAAAGACCTAAATAAGTTGCTAAACGATATCTTACATTATCATCGGGTAAGAGACCGGAAAAAAAGGCTTTTACTGCTTGACCTTTATAAGCTTCAACACGAGGAGGTAGGGAGACAGAGATGCCCTGTAAATCTTTATACAAATAATCAGTATCGTAGAGAAACGTGAGATCTCCACTTTTTTCTTGTTGTAATTGACCTACTAATTTTGCGTGTAAATAAACATCAAGTGTACGGGTCATAATTTTTCATTTTCAATCTGAATATCAAGACCAAGCATTGAAAGCACATGTATGGTTTTTCCAACATGACAAGACTCTTTGCCTCTTTCTAAATCACGGATAAAACGCACACCAACCCCTGATGTAGCTGCTAACTGTTCTTGTGTTAATCCTTGTTTTTTACGTGTATTTCTAACAATAAAACCCAATATTTTCATTCTGCTTTCAATCATAATCATCCCGAAAGGGATGATTATATCATTTCATGCTTTTATTACAAGAAAATAAACCTGTACGGGACGTTTTTATCCCATATACTCCTAAAGCCTTATCCCAAGAACAAAGAAGAGTGCATATTTTGCGTATACTTCATACAGAAAAAAATTCAGTAGTTAACTGTATCTAAATTGAATCCGGCTGTGTTTAATAGTTCAACAAGTTTTGGGAGCGTCTCTTTTACGTGTTCATTAAAAGGAATATAATTAATCCCTTCATAATCTAAAGGTACTTCAACATCTCGTTTTTTTAAAATAGCAATATTTCTGCAAGAAATTATAGGAAACAACATACCCATTTTAAAAATAACATTTTGATTAGCGCGCGGTTGTGCGTCTTTTTTATCAGCAGATTTTGCATAACCAATGTCATCGGGAGTAAGTAGCACAATACCAAATTTTGGAGAATTAGTTTGCATACTAATTTCTTGTTTAAAATCCTCAATAGTAGTTAAATCATCACTACCAAATTTCAGAACGTATGGTTCCAATCCAAGCTTAAAAAGAACACGTTCAGTTTGTTCTAAAATAGTATGATTATTATATACAATAAAAATTTTTGGCATTTGGATCTCCCCTAAAAAATATATGCATTTGACCCAGAGGGCTTATTATTCCTTATCAACGAATAATTGCGATAAAAATTTCTCCCAATCTATATTTTCCTTTAATTTATCATTAGTCTCTTTATCAAATTTTATTTGTTTACCATTTACAGTAAAATAAAATTCAACACTTTCGATATCATCATGATTGAGCATTTCCAACGCCTATAATTTTAATTATGTTACATTTTTTATAATATTTTCAAATATTTATCTCATAAAATAGCTTATAATTTTTATCTCTTTCTTTTGAAGTATATGCCCCTAAAAGCGCCCCTTCTAATCATGATTTCGGAGCCGCGTGAGATGGACGAAACAAGCCGTTAGGTTCTTTGTCAAGGACGCCGTTAGGCGCCATGTAATGGTCTCCTTGACATCAAGAACCTAGGATTGTTAGTCCCCTCATTAAACGCGGATCTGATGTCATGATTTTGGTGAGCGTTCCAGAGAGTTTGAGAGGCAGATAGCCTCTCATTAAAAAAGTATAAAGGATCTAATAAAATAATTGCTAAATAAAAATATCTTGTATATATCTTTTTTTGGAGGAAGAGGTTCTAAAAAGTTATCCCCGCTAGGATAAGTTGATCATTTATCTCTTTCTCTTTTTTTTAAATCAAAAATTTTTCTCATTTTCGACCTTCTTTACGCCTTTTAAAAATAAGGATTAATGGCACTAAAGATGAATAATTAAAATATTTATTTCGTATATAAATTATTATTTATGTAAATTTAAAAACTCCAATTACCTTATTTAAAAAACACTTTTTATGACATAATTAAATATTTTTTGCCTATTGTCCGGATTCTTTTTCCAAGTTAGCATAAGAAGACATCTCATTAAGAAAGGTTTTTCTGTGGAAGAAGAAGTAGCAAAAATCTATACAAATGATAGTAAGCATGAAAAATATCAAGATAAACTAGAATATTTGTTCGATCAACAGCATAAATATATGCAAGAATTTAGTAATACATTGGAGGCAAAAAAATTACATGATGTGCGAAGTGATTTGTACAATTATCTTCGTGATATTGGACAAAATGGTGATATATCGTTACTCATCAGTAGTGAGCGCTCTTTAACAGAAAATGATTTTATCCAATACGGTAACAGTAAAGCTATGATCAAAAGTTTCAAAAATGCTTTAGCTTATATAGATGTCATTAAAAAACATATAGCTCTTGTTAGTGATCCTGTACAATACCAATTTATAAATAAAACACATAGCTTACCCAAAAACCGAAAAGGTGGATTGCCTTATGATGAGGGGCGTAAAGCAATGGTATGGCATTATAAATGGCTAGAAGATACAGGATTATACTTTTCAACCTCAATTGAACTATCGATCAACGAAGCACGAAAAGATAATATGAAAGCAATTCAAAAACTTTACGAACAAATGCAAGCAAAAGCTATCGATATAGATTTTTCATAATATTGGACAGGTAATTTCAAACTAACAATATCAGTATCGTATACTGAAAATATGCCATATTAGGATGCAATACGTTTTAATTTTTTATCTACTTTTTCCTTAAGCTCATAGTAACGAATGATAAAAAGACGCAGATCAATAGCCCTTGTTGAGCGAGTATATCGATCGTTATCATCTATATGTTGGCGACCAAAATATCCAAAATCCCATATTACAATCAACCCACAATCATACAAACTTGAAAGAAGTACACTAACACGTCCTGGACTACGAGTCATAAAACCAATATCTTGATTGCTTTTAAAAATAATAGGAACTCCACCTTTTTTAAAGGCTTTATCAGGCGTTATTTCTAATAAGGTAGAAAGAACAGAAGATTCTGCTCTACTAATTAAATCAATATGATATAATCGATAAGCCAGCTTGCTTAATTTATCGCGGCTTACTGGTTTATATTCAACGTTCTCTGCTATTTTCTGATATTCTAGATGTTGTGCAGTTAACCGTCGCCCTATTATTTTCTTTGTTTTATCCATTTATTTTTTTCACTTTAATAAGATTTTTTATGCAAATTTTGACATTGTTAGATTATTTAACGTTTTATTGAGTTCAAACTCAAACAAAGAGCTTTTTTCTTCGTTTAGCTTTATTTTCTGATTTTTTTCTAAGTTTAAACTATTTATTTCTTCTTGATCAGCTTGTTTCAATAAAGCGAATAAAGAACGCTCTAGATATAATTCTCCCTTTTTTTCTTTATCAATCATGCCGCGGAGATATCCTCCTGGTGATTTTACAAGTCCTCTAGCATATTTTTCAAAAATGATGGCAATTGCCAGAGCTGTTTTTTTAAGCCCCATGATTTTTGTAGCTTGTTCAGCGGCATGTTCTGAAACTTTAATCATTCTGTACATAGGATACATAGAATGTATCAAATCGCTTTCTGTTTGGAAACTACATTCAGAAAACAAGACGGCATTTGGTAAAGCCTTTTCCAGTATCTCCGGCTTAATTTGAGGCAATGTACTACTTTTTGAAGGAAGTGAAGGGGCGGTTTTGCCGTTCTCTATATTTTCATAAGCCATTTTATCGTGACCGGAGGTCACATTAACGATTTGAGTGTGTTCAGAATTATCTGAACACCCATTTTTGTTACAATTACAATTATAGTTAGGGGTTGTATGTTCTATATGTATATTGCCAGCAAGATCCGTGTATCTTGTTTTTGATGTTTTTTGCCCAAAAAAACGTTGTAAAATCCCCTCAAAAAGACGAATTGCTTTGTATAATTTTTCAAACGACGCTTTAGCCGGACGACCAATAATATGGAGGATTTTTTGCATTCTAGAAAAAAGCAGTGAGGTAAACGGTGTTGCTTCCATTTCTGTATAACAGGTTTTAATTTGACGCACCAATCCTCTAAAATAATGCAAAGCTTCTTCTTGCTTCTCACGAATCTCCAAAGCTTTGCCTGCTTTTTGCTTAAGTTCATGATATCGCGCAATAAGAATACGTAAATCAATACCGCAAGCTGTTACGATATCATCGCTATGGTTACGTATAGGATAGCGTTTAAAGTTACCAGAGTCGCGCATAACAATAAGACCACAGTCATAAAGGCATGAAAGTAAAAAACTAACGCGCGATTCACTCCGTTTAATGTCATAACTAAGTTGTCGATTGCTTTTGAAAACAATAGGAACCCCGCCTTTTTCAAATGAATCTCTTGGAGCTGTCCTTAACAAATTCAAAAGAAGTTTAGCTTCACTCTCTTTTATGAAATCAGTCTGTTCCAGTTGATTAACCAATCCAATCAATTGACCACGGCTTACAGAACCAATCTCAGCAGTTTCTGCTAATTTTCTAAATTCTATATGATGTGCATTTATCTTTCTTCCAGATGTTTTTTTAACCATAATTTTTAAAACCTCTCTATTGGAGGCAAAAAAAATGTTTAAAATACCCTTTTTCCACAAAATTTCTCTTGCAGAACGCATCACGATAAATTAAATTGAGAATTACTTAAAGTCTTTTTTAATTTACCGTACAGGTATTTAGAAACCCTTCTGTTAACGCAGTTGGGTTTTTATTTTTTTGCCATTGTATTTTCCTCTATTTGAAATAAGACTCATAGCTTTGAAAAAAGCTTGTCAAGATAAAACGTATATTAAAAAAAAAGATTTTCAATATGGTAAAGCTTTCAAACAACTGTTTTTTATGGCAATACAACCTAATACAACCTACAACAACAGCAAAGCGAAATAACATATAACCAAGGAAACGCGCTCTTATATCGCGCTGTAGAAAACAACCTATACGAGTAAATAAATTCTAAACACAATAATTTTTCTTTGCAAGAATTGTCCACCAAGGACTGTGTGTATGATGATTAACTTTTTTCTGATAAAGCTCGTAGTGGAATATTGACTTGATTTTTCAGTAGCGCTTGAAAGAACGTTTTATCAATAATGGTCAATGGGATTATAGCTCCCGTGATCTCTTCGCCAATCTTCTGGTTGTTGAAATTTGCGCGACCATAAAACATTTTGTGCTTTTAAAGCAGGTTTTTCTATTGTCTTTTCTTGTGCTTTAAAAAAAGAATTTTCATTATGTTGACTGAAATAAAAGTATCAAAAAATAATAATATAAATTAATATAATATATTTAGGCGCTGCTCTAAGAGATTTTAAAAGTATCATTTTGAATATTACTATATTTTTGTCTATTATCTAAGATAAAGATTAAATATTTTTAATTTTATAGTAGAAAAAATAGTTTTTTCATTTTATAGGGTAGATTAATATTTTAACTATTAATTTAATTTTCAACTTTAAAATAGCGAGGGGGTTTTTCATGAAAAACATGAATAATTCATTCAGTTGTGAACACATCTTACCAAAAACTACTCTACCCAACACACAAAAGAAAT
>NZ_JBHIOT010000001.1:0-36862 GCF_042195745.1 Bartonella sp. AP7XZML | reverse complement strand
TATTTTTTTTTAAATAAAATAACCCAAACTTTACCAATAAAATATTGAACAAAAAATCCTATTTCAAGACATTATTGGAAAAATAAGAAGCGTATAAAAGTTTCATGCCCGATAGCGGCGGCTTTCAGATTATAATACCCCTCCCCCTCACAACGATTGTAACTTTTCTTACATATCGCAAGGATGTCATGTAAAAGGCTAAAGATAGAGTACATATTATATAATCACCATTGCATAAATATCTTACACGCTTTATGCTTTTCCATGGGAGCAAAAGGAAGATGTCAATGTCATCTAAACTGACGCGTAACCAAACATTGGTTTTAAATACTTTAAAAAATGCAAAAGGGCCTTTAAGTGCTTATGCGATTCTCAATCACTTACGCGAAGAAGGTTTTCGCGCACCTCTCCAAGTTTATCGTGCGTTAGAAAAACTCGTACAGTTAAAGTGTATTCATCGTCTTGAAAGTGTAAATGCCTTTATGGTCTGTTTACACCCCGAAAACTGTCAACATGAACTTACAACGTTTATAATTTGCGAAAACTGTGGCACAGTCAACGAAATACAAGATCAAACGATTGTATCAAGTTTAAAACAGATGGTTCAAGCTGTTGACTTCCAAGCACATAAAAGCACCCTAGAAGTACGAGGTCTTTGTAAAAAATGCGCAATAAAATAAGACCGCTAACTTGAAAACAAGATCTCTAACTTGCAAGTTTATATATTTAGCATTATGTACCAGGGATCGCCTTATTGTTTGAAAAGCTCTTATCGTCCGTGCATGTATATCACCCGATCTTAGTGATGGGTTTATTATATTCATTGGAACATAAATATTGAAAGTATAAAATCATGTCCGTAGCTGAGACAATTTTTTCAACCAAAAATTTCAATAAAACGCAACAAAAGAAAGTAATCAAGGCTCTTCTTATTGTCTTTGCACTTTTTGTGCTTTGGTTTAGCTACAAATGGATAACGCAATGGCGTTATATGCTATCCACTGAAGATGCCTATGTGCAAGGAGATATAGCCGCTATTGCGACTAAATTAAATGGATATATTGAAAAAATTGCCATTAAAGCCAACCAAGTTGTAAAAAAGGACGACATTTTATTTTACTTAGACAATGGTGATTATCAAATAGCCTTGGATCAAACAGAAGCGCATCTTGACACACAGAAAAAAACACTTCTACGCATTGATGCACAAATCACAGCCGCTCATAGTGCTTTAGATGATGCAAAAGCGCAAAAAGCAGCCGCTTCAGCCATAGCAACCAATGCACAACTCACCTTAAAACGTGTAACAGAACTGAAAGCCAATCGTTATGCTCCTCAATCTAATGTTGATGATGCCAAATCAGCTTATGAACAAGCTATCGCAAATGTTAACCGTGCAGATGCACAAATCGCTGCAGCACGCGCCAATATTCGAGTACTAGAAGCACAACGAAGTGAAACAGAAAGCCAAACAAAGAGTTTAGAGCTCACACGTGAAAAAGCACAACGTGATCTTGATTCAACTATTATACGCGCGCCATTTGATGGAATCATAGGAAATTTAACAGCAAAAACGGGAGATTTTGTTGTAAATGGCCAACGTCTTGCAGCGTTAGTCCCCATCAATGCACTTTATATTGAAGCAAACTATAAAGAAACACAGTTGCAAAATATTCATGCGGGACAAAAGGCTTATATTTCTGTTGATGCCTTCAAAAAGGAGGTCTTTACAGGAACAGTGCTTTCTATTTCACCCGCAACAGGTGCTGTTTTTTCTCTTCTTCCTCCACAAAACGCTACCGGTAACTTTACAAAGATTGTCCAACGCATTCCCGTACGTATTTCTATTCCAGAAGAAGTCTTAAAGACCGGACATATCCGAGCAGGAATGAGTGTTTCAGTAGAAGTTGATACACGTACAAAACCACAAGATAAAAGTCTCTTATAATAACAAGCAAATGACCTCATTATTATGACATCTTCAATACCAAAGCCCATACAGTCTCAAGAGCGCATAGAAATCCGTAACATTGTGATTTTCATAGTTATGGCCTTTGGCATGTTCATGGCGATTTTGGATATACAAATCGTTGCCTCCTCTTTAGCCGAAGTTCAAGCTGGTCTTTCTGCAAGCTCTGAAGAAATTTCATGGGTTCAAACCTCCTATCTCATCGCTGAAGTCATCATGTTGCCCCTTTCTGGATTCTTAGGAAGATTGCTTTCAACACGTGTTTTCTTCACCATATCAGCGATCGGGTTTACGATTACTTCTGTTCTTTGTGCAACAGCAACATCTATTGGAGAGATGATTATCTACCGTGCATTGCAAGGTTTTATTGGTGGAGGAATTATCCCAAGCGTTTTTGTCGCCTCTTATGTTCTTTTTCCTCCTTCTAAACGCCCAATTGTTACCCCTATTGTTGGACTAGTCGCAACATTAGCCCCCACTATTGGTCCAACGGTCGGAGGTTATCTTTGTCATATCTTATCATGGCACTGGCTTTTTCTCATTAATGTGCCTTTTGGGATTATCATTTCAATTCTCGCTTGGAAATTGATTGATTTTGATAAAGCAAATCCATCTCTCATGGCTAAATTTGACTGGTTGGGGCTCATTTCTATGGCTGTTTTTCTAGGAACTTTAGAGTATGTACTAGAAGAAGGCGCACGTCATGATTGGCTGAATGATAGGCTGGTTCGGAATTTATTTATTATCATGATTCTTGCTGCCGCCTTGTTCTTCTGGCGTGCTTTTACAGCAAAAGAACCCATTGTAGATCTCTCTACTTTTTCTAATTTTAATTTTTCAGCTGCATCCATTTTTTCCTTTTCACTGGGGATAGGTCTTTATGGACTCACGTACCTTTATCCTGTCTATTTGAGCCAAATTCGCCATTATGATGCCCTTATGATTGGAGAAACATTGTTTCTTTCAGGATTCGTCATGTTATTAACGGCTCCCCTTGCAGGATTCCTTTCAGCACGAATGGATGCACGTTTAATGATGGCAATAGGACTTTTTGGTTTTGCAATAGGCACTTGGATGGCAAGCGCTATCACAGATAAGTGGGATTTTTGGCAGCTTTTTTGGCCGCAAGTTTTCCGTGGTGCTTCTGTAATGTTATGTATGGTTCCTATTAATAATATTGCATTGGGAACACTCCCACCAGAACGAATGCAAAATGCTTCTGGACTCTTTAATCTCACACGGAATCTAGGTGGTGCTGTGGGACTTGCCATTATCAGCACGCTCATGACAAAACGCACGGACTTCCATTATGAACGAATAGCCGAAACCCTTAACCACGCAAACAGACAAGCAACTGAAATGCTTTCAAAGCTTATTTTATTATTCAAAACAGAAACCTTTGATTCCTATACCCTGGCTCTTTCTCAATTGTTTAATATGGTACGCATACAAGCAATGATTATGGCTTTTAGTGATATTTTCTTTATCATAACCATCATCTTTGGTGTTTTGACATTTATGACCATGTTTCTCAAAAAAATACCACCTCTCATGGATTCACCACCAAATCACTAAGCTTAATTACAATTGAGAAATATTTTTTATCCTTATCACTTTCCTCGCTTCCTATGCACTTTATCTTTTCTCAAGAGACAGTATAAATAAATATGTGATTCTAAATGATTATTCTGATAAAAATTCTTTTCAATGCGGGCTCTTTACGCACTTTTACAATAATTTCTCGCATACAAAAATTGTTTTAGATGATCGGTAAACAAAGATCTTACCTAACGTGCTCCACACTATAAAGATAAAGCAGCTATTTCTATAAGATTTTTGATTTATCACCATAGGGCACAAACGATTAAAAGATTCTTTGCCCTTTACTCTTTTAAGTCTTACAAGAATATTCATAAAAGATTTATGATTCTTGTGATTTTTATTCACACACCTATTTCCCTTATAATGTGTAGAGCAACGTTTTTTGATTCTGAATGCAAAATTTTACATGAAAAAATCATTTTGTATTTGATCCTCTCATGCCAATTGCAAAACGATTTACCTTTATAGCAAAAAAGTAATGATATATTTTTTTCAAAAAAGCTGCTTTTAAACATGTAATTTTATTTTTTTACACTCTTTAAAAAAAGCTGATACTTACAATTTTGATTCTACTGCTGCAGTTTTTTCTTTTTCAACAAGCGCTAAAATTGTATAAAATTTCTCAAAATATCTCTCTATTGAATCAATCAAAACCATTCCCTTGCACATAAAAAGCAAAGAAACAAAAACTGTTTAAGAAAAAAGTAAAATATCCAACCGTTTCGATGCAAGATCTACCAACGATATTAAAAACTGGAAAATGTATGATGATACTGGCTTTAAAAGAATACAAAACCACTCAAAAATCCGGTTCCTTTAATATTATAAAATAGGACGCTATTTCAAAAAATGAGCTTAAAATATATTCTTACTCACTTAACTGAAATTATCAAAAATAAGAAACCAGCCATATAATAAAATCGCAATACAACTCCCCAAAAACTTTGTGCCGCTAAATACTTTGGCTCTAGCCAAAACAGTATGCTCTCCTCAATGCCAGCTGTTAAAAAACAAATAAACACTATCTTCAAGCCACTTTATGATGCTGAAAACGATTTGAAACTTCTCGTTCTCCACTAGGAACCAAAGTGCCATAACACCCAGAAAGATAATGTGGTATCAGTTCCAACGCTTGAAAGCGATGCTTTTCGTAAGGACCAGGCATTGCCAAATTTTCTGTTAAACTATTTGAAAAGCCAAAACGTTGATAAAATTCAAAATCCCCTACCAGCAAAATGGCGCCATATCCCAATTTTTTTGCCGTTTCAATTGCATGGCGGACTAAAATTGATCCTATTCCCATACCAGCACATTCAGATGCAACAGCCAAGGGGCCCAAAAGTAAAGCATGTTGTGTTTTATTTTTTCTTTTAGAAAAAGAAACATGCCAAAGACGGACACTTCCCACAAGCTCTCCAAGCGCATTTTTAACCACAAAAGAAAGCCCTTGAGCAGCTAACCGTCCACGACGTAAAGCCTCTGATGATTTACGTTTACGTCCACACCCCATCGTTGAATCAAGCAAAATTTCTCGATAAGGCTTATCGGTTTCTTGCTCCAATAAAAGTGTAAAACATGCCCCATCTTTTGTTTGAAAGTTCATCATGTTCATCTCAATGACCGCCCT
This sequence comes from Bartonella sp. AP7XZML, assembly GCF_042195745.1. Classification (NCBI taxonomy): domain Bacteria; kingdom Pseudomonadati; phylum Pseudomonadota; class Alphaproteobacteria; order Hyphomicrobiales; family Bartonellaceae; genus Bartonella; species Bartonella sp. AP7XZML. Next base: position 31,664 of record NZ_JBHIOT010000001.1, on the reverse strand, counting down.
CTTATAGCGCCATGACGAGCATAGCAAAAAGTCTAAAAAAACTATAGTTAAAAGGAAACCTCAGATTACATATGATCGTAAAGGCTCAAAACCATTAAAAGCAACCGATGCGTAAGTTGTTGTGTAAGCACCCGTTCCATGAATCAATATTTCATCTCCTATCGTTAGGGATAGAGGAAGCGGATAAGGTGTTTTTTCATAGAGAACATCTGCCGAATCGCATGTTGGTCCAGCCAAAATACAAGGCTCCATTACCTTATCATCATGAGGTGTCTCAATAGGATAACGAATGGCTTCATCCATAGTCTCAGCAAGACCATTAAATTTTCCAATATCAAGATAAACCCATCGTACATTATCATTATCAGCTTTTTTAGATATTAGAACAACTTCTGTACGAATAACACCAGCATTGCCAACCATCGCACGTCCTGGCTCAATAATCGTCTCAGGGATACGATTACCAAAATGCTTTTTCAATGAATCAAAAACTGCTGTACCATAAGCTTGTTCTGTAGGGACATCTTTCAAATAACGCGTTGGAAAACCGCCGCCCATATTCACCAACCTTAGTGAAATGCCTTCTTGTTCCAAGCGCTTAAAAACTGTAGAAGCATCTGATAAAGCACGATCCCACGCACTCAAATCAACCTGCTGAGATCCAACATGAAAAGAAACACCATAGGCTTGCAAACCCAATTGGTGTGCCCGTCTTAGAACATCAACCGCCATTTCTGGAACACAACCAAATTTGCGTGACAATGGCCACTCTGCACCTTTGCCATCGGTAAGAACACGGCAAAAAACACGCACTCCTGGAGCAACACGCGCAATTTTTTCCACTTCTTCAACACAATCAACGGCATAAAGTGAAACTCCCAATGCATATGCTCGTGCAATATCACGCTCTTTTTTAATCGTATTTCCAAAAGAAATACGCTCTGGCGTTGCACCTGCTTTTAAAGCCATTTCAATTTCTGCAACAGAAGCCGCATCAAAAGAAGATCCTAAAGAACTCAGCAAACGCAAGATTTCAGGAGCTGGATTTGCCTTTATTGCGTAAAAAATACGAGACTGCGGCAGAGCTTTTTCAAAATTTAAATAGTTGTCACGAACAACATCAAGGTCAACAATTAAGCATGGACCTTCAGAACGATGTGTTGCAAGAAAATCGCGAATACGTTGCGTTGCCATCTGCAATTCTCCTTGAGGGAACGCTCCCCCACTCTATGCTTAGACAGCCAAAGCTGCCAAAAGCTAAAGGACAAAAAACACACAACAACCATCCCCATTCTGATTACAAAAAACCAGAAATTAGCATTGCATGCTGCGAAAGAACAGCGCGAAACCGCGTTATTCTATTTTATATGCCTTTTTGATTGGAGTTGAGAAAACCACTTCCGCACTGAAGGCAATGAGGTGTGCCTCTATAGTTATCCCAGCATTTAAAAGCTGGAAGACACCAGAAAGGCCCGCACCGTCGTTGCTTCAAGATGTCCTCATTCTTGCAATTGGCTGTAAGAATGACTGGAGCGGTTAGTTCCAGGTACCGTACCGGTTAATCTCACCATTTGAGAACCAGCGGACACCCACAGGCACGTGCGACTTTGGGCAAGGCATCCTATAAAACGAATTCTTTCTCATTTCAATCATTTTTTTAATTTTAAACATTTTTTAATTCTTAAAGATAAAATGATGCGAAAAAACAACACTCTCCCCCAGACAAAGCCATCCATCCGCTTTCATGAGATCACACCCTTACATTATCCGTACAACATAAATCACTGTCTTGCGTTTAAAGCCCCTCGTTTCTTTACCCTATTCTATCTCCTAATATCTGCAGCAGAAAATAACGCAAATAAATTACTCAAAACATTAATTTATAATGATAATTTATTATTGTACCCTTAAACAAAAATCCCATTATAAAATCCTCTTATTTCAACCCTCTTACAATGAATCAATTAAAATCATTCTTTTGCGCATCACAAATAAAAAACAATTGAAAAAAGGAGTACCTCTTATATATCCTCTCAAATGCAAAGATGACCAACATTGAAGACTGAGGATAGTAACGACTGAAGCACCATAGTCTTTAAAGATAACGTGTCCTTCCCCCAACAAAACACCATTATCTTTCTCATTTACATCCTAAAAAACATCCCTGCTTCCACATTCATTTCACAGCATCGCTTAAGCAAAATATCATGAAGAATTCCCCGTATAATATAGCTTGTATGATATAGATCAACTACATCTCACCCTCTTTATACTTATGAAATTAAAAACAAACGCTCCCATTCTATCTGCCAACTCCCAATATTGCAGAAACTCCTACATTGAAATGTTTCATAACACCTTATCTAAAATGATTTTTGTCCACACGTTACTCCCATTTGCAACGTACAAGTGAATGAATTTTACGCGATTCGTTCTCATCTAATCTGAAAGCAACAAAGTTCACAATATTGAACTCTTTTATTCAAATGAATAATAAATTAATGTATTATATTAAATTCTGAAATCATAAACTCCTATTATCATTTTATTTTTCCACCTAGCATCTGCTTTTTAATCACATCTTATTCATACGCTTTTCTCTTAAACTATAATCTCCCTCCTCTGCGCTGTTGGTGAACGGCTTTTCTATTTTAAAATGAAAAGTATTTGAAATACTCAATCCTATAAAGTCAAAGAAAGTAAACAATCTATAATGACTATTTATAAGTCAAATAATTTAACATAAACAAAAAGACCGAATAATATCCGGTCTTATAAAATATTTTTCTACCAATATTAAAAAACTCTTCTCTTAAATTTAAGAGAAAAACGCTACAACTTAAAACTCTACACTGCGATATCCTTATGTCCCTTGATGAGAATCAATTGCACGCAACTTCAACAATTGAAATTGCCTATGGCGCTCACGAAAGCGCTCTCTATCGGCTTCACTACGCGTGTTATAACAAGCATCACAGGAAACACCTTCCTCATAATGAGGCGATAATTTGCTTTCAGCATTAAGAGGAGAACGACACGCGCGACATAATTCGCGTCCACATTCTTCAAGACCATGTTGAACAGAAACACGCTCATCAAAAACAAAACACTCACCCCACCATAAACTTTTCTCTTTTGGAATTTTTTCTAAATATTTTAGAATACCTCCTTTTAGATGGTAGACTTGCTCATAACCAAGATCACGAACATAAGCTGTTGATTTTTCACACCGAATACCACCTGTACAAAACATGGCAATTTTCTTTTTTTTCTTTAACTCAGCCTCATGTTTACGCACCCATTCAGGAAATTCGCGAAATGTTTTAATCTGCGGATCAATCGCTCCTTGAAAACTCCCTATTGCATATTCATAATCATTACGCGTATCGATTAAAATTGTCTCTTCATCTTGAATAAGAGCATTCCAATCTTCAGGATCCACATACGTACCAACAACTTTTAGCGGATCAACCCCTTCAACCCCCATTGTCACAATCTCTTTTTTCAACCGCACTTTCATGCGATGAAAAGGCATTTTTGATGCCCATGAATATTTAATCTCCGGCGTTTGAAACGCTGACTCAGCCATAATAAAGTCCACCAATGCCTCAATTGCCGCACAAGAACCAGCAACTGTTCCATTAATTCCCTCTTGTGCTAAAAGCAGAGTGCCTTTGATATCCTTTGCTTGACATAAATCCTGCAAAGGTTTTTGTAATTGATGATAATGCTTCAAATCTGCAAAGCAATAAAGTGCAGCAACTTTAAAATTCTTTTCCATGTGTTTTGCCATAACGCGCGTTTCATTCAATTTCAAGATTTATTCATGTACTCTTTAACATATTGTGCTTAATCAAACGATACAAATAATATCATCTCCAAGAAGAAAAAATATCATGTGCCAAAAAAGAGAAAAGCTTTTATTATATCTCCAAGGACAAACTGTCATACCTGTTTTACTCATTGACAATCTACAAAGTGCTGTACCTTTAACACGCGCTCTTGTCAAAGGTGGATTAAAAACAATTGAGATCACCTTGCGAACACCAAATGCCCTCAAAGCAATTCAGAAAATTACACAAGAAGTCCCTGAAGCAATTGTTGGAGCCGGCACAATTCTCAACACAACACATTACGAAAAAGCCGAACAAGCTGGAGCCAAGTTTATTGTAAGCCCCGGATTATCTAATGAACTAATCAATTGTGCAAAAAATAGTGAAATTCCCCTTCTTCCCGGTGCAATGACCCCAAGTGAACTCATGCAAGCATTAAACAAAGGCTATTCATATCTTAAATTTTTCCCTGCTGAAGCTGCTGGAGGTATTTCCTTCATCGAAGCTTTAGCATCTCCCTTCTCTGATATCTGGTTTTGCCCAACAGGCGGTATTACACAAAAAAGTGCACCACAATGGCTCCAACTGCCCAATGTCTTCTGCGTTGGAGGTTCTTGGATAGCGCCCCAAAAACTCATTGCAATAAGTGATTGGGATTCGATTACTGCATTAGCATATACCGCATCACAACTTCCCTCTCCCTCGAAAAAAGCTCTTTCTACAATATAATGTAATGTGCAAGAATATCAGTCCCTTCAACAAGACCAAAGCTTTCACACATCCTTGCGCAATCTTTTAACACTGCCATAAAACCATAAATCATCACCCGATCTTCATCAGGATGAATTTTGGGAGAGCTATTGTTTCAAAGCCGCTTGTTTCAAAAAAGCACCCACTCTCCATAACAGTCGTAATACACCCTATATGCTCAGAAAGCTCACAAGTAGTCATAGGATAAAATTTCAGCTGTTGTGCATATGCCCCACAATGAGTGGATCTTGTTGCAAAGAGGAAACGAGATCTTTTACATAAATTAACTCATTCTTTTCGCGCGTTATTTTAATAAGAACAACTTCTGAAAATTTTTCATAAATGTCAGGCTCACAAATAAAGCTTACAAAAAGAAAAAACCCCGTACCGGTTTGAAAGAAGATAAAGCATCAACTTTCCCACTCATTACTCCACAAAAGCGCGCTCTACAACATAAGTAGCAGGAGCATTATTGGCCCCTTCAACAAGACCAAAGCTTTCACACATCCTTGCGCAATCTTTTAACATAGCCATGGAACCACAAATCATCACCCGATCTTCATCAGGATGAATTTTAGGAAGGCCTGTTGTTTCAAAAAAGTCCCCACTTTCCATCATAGTTGTAATACGGCCCATATGCTCAGAAGCTTCACGAGTAGTCATAGGATAAAATCTCAACTGTTGTGCATACTCTCCAATGAGTAGATCTTGTTGCAAAGAGGAAACAAGATCTTTTGCATAAATTAACTCATTTTTTTCGCGCGTTGTTTGAATAAGGACAACTTCTGCAAATTTTTCATAAGTTTCAGGATCACGAATAAGGCTTGCAAAAGGAGCAATCCCCGTCCCAGTTGAAAGAAGATAAAGACGTTTTCCAGGAATAAGAGCATCAAGCACCAGCGTTCCTGTAGATTTTTTACGCATGAGAACTGTATCACCAATTTTAATTTTTTGGAGATGCTCGGTTAAAGGTCCCCCTGGAACTTTTATCGAAAAAAACTCAAGCTGTTCATCCCAAAAGGGACTTGCAATCGAATAAGCGCGATAAATCGGCTTTTCTGCATTTGGCAAACCGATCATAACAAACTCACCCGAACGAAAACGAAAACTTTCCGGACGATTCAGACGGAATTTAAATAACCGATCTGTATAGTGACAAACCTCTTGGACAGTAAGGGCGAACACATTCTCAGGAATCGGAAAATTTGCAACGCTGCTGATGCTTGACGGAACATTGGTAGCAGACGTATTCATACTCTTCCCCATATCTTTATTGAACGTTAAATTTCGAATCCTTGACGTGATATAGTACTTGCACAACCATCTGCCAACAATTTTCTCAACACAAAAGCCTCAAGGTTAACACTTTTATGTCAAAATTAAATAAATGAGTCTAGTGCACTCTATAAGCGATAAAATTGATTTCACTTAAAACCAATCAAAGACTAGAAAGTAAACACTGGATACCCAATCCATCTTGAAAACAAATAATATCCAAATCAACGAGTTTTCTAAATCAACAGTTTTAATGTATCAAAAAGTGTTTACACACTGTTTTCCATTCAATAAAAATAATTTTAAGTGCATGAGACGACATCCAAAATTGCACAGATGAGTGATCTTCCCCCTCATGGTAGAAAACTTGTAATGCATTGATTTAACGTGGTTAATTTAATCATTTTACCTTCTCTAAATAAGAAGCCAATGCAATATTTAATCACAACAATCACACCAGCAATAATAGTCTAACATTGCACTCTTCAAAATGATACAATACAATAAACTATGTTTATTTTTTTATATGCCTAAACGAGGAAAAATAAGTAAAAAAGTCTATGTTTTACAAATCATTAGAAGATACCATGTTGATAACAACACAAATAAAACTAAAGTATCTCTTATATCCAGAGTACCATTTTACATAAAAAACGACTTTAATGGCAGCATAGGCTTCTTAATGGTTTTGACCATAGCAAATAGTGTTTTTCCCCTATATCGTAAAGAACCTCAATGAAACAACAAAAAAAACTCCGTATTTCACGAACACAGATAAGCTTTTAAAATGAACAAATCCGTTAATGATGAAATAAATACATCACTCTATACAGCTGTAGCAACCATCGATGTCAGTGCCATTGTTGCCAATTATATTACTTTAGCCAAACGTGTAGCTCCAACACAATGTTCAGCAGTTGTAAAAGCAAATGCCTATGGATTAGGAGCTCACAAAATTGCTCCTGCCCTTTACCAAGCTGGTTGTCGCACTTTTTTTGTCGCCCAAATCAGAGAAGCACTCCAATTAAAAAGCATTTTACCATCAAATGTCACAATTGCCATTCTGAATGGACTTCCACACTTAGCAGAAGAGTTTGTCGCACAATCTGGTATTGTTCCTGTTCTAAACTCTTGGAATGCCATTGAAAATTGGCAAAAAATTTGTCAAAAAAAAGATAAAAAATTTCCAGCAATTGTTCAAATCGATACCCATATGAACCGATTAGGACTGGATCAAAAAGAATTACAAAAACTCATCAAACACCCTACAATTTTCGAAAAAGCAGAAATAAAATATATTCTTAGTCATCTTTCTAACGGAGAAGATGATACCCACCCATCAAATTATGCCCAATTGACTTCTTTCAAAACGATCCTTGCGCAATTGCCTGCTTGCAAAGTTTCCTTTGCCAATTCTGGAGGTATCTTTCTAGGATCAGATTTTTATTTTGATCTTGTTCGTCCAGGCATTGCACTTTACGGAGTTGATCCGCGGGGAAAACACCCATCACCTTTGAAACCTGTTTTAAAACTTGAAGCCCAAGTCATTCAAAGCCGCGTTGTTGATATAGGAGCACCTGTTGGTTATGCAGAAAGCTTTATAACCAACAGACCAAGCACTCTTGCAACCATTTCTATAGGCTACGCAGACGGCTGGCTCCGTACTCTTTCGAATAAAGGAACTGTTTATTTCAACGGGCACAAACTTCCCATGGTTGGGCGGGTTTCTATGGATTCCATTATTGTAGATACGACCGATCTTGAACAAAAACCTCAAACTGGTGACTGGGTAGAACTCATTGGTCCCCATCAAACACTTGAAAAAGTATCTATAGATGCCGATACCCTTCCCAATGAAATTCTAACATCTCTTGGCTCCCGCTATAAATACATTTACACATAAAAACTCTTTAAAAAAATAAATTGATAAAAATCATCATTTTAGAAAATTGAGGGGCTTTTACAAAAGATTTTACAACAATCAACCACATAGAATGGTCATAGATACCGTACATTCACAGAAATCTCAAAACAGACAAGTTGATGGACTGTTTTATGGAAGTAGCTTTCATCTAAAATACAAAAACTTAGCCTTTCCCCATAAATTAACAAAAAAGAATCTACTACAAAGTTTTTAAAATTAATTTCCCAATTAAAATCATTCGCTTGCATACCACAAGCTGGACTATGTGTAGATAAAAATGATTTAAGAAAAGAATAATTCCTCTTATGAACCATAGTGCCAAGAGCTATAACATTAGGCGCTGGCAAAGTGTATGATAGTGCCGGCTTACTCCGTTATGAAGCGTAAAGATTGGGGGATCAATCGATTTACCTTACACCATTCACAAGCGCCGTCACGAAATGGAATTAGGAGCGAAATATCTCTTTAAAACAAACATGTGAATTAACAACCCAAATATATTCTTTTTGGAGCGTTCTGTTTTACATGAGGATCATTCCCCCACTAAAAAACACAATAGATAAAAGTATGGAGCAATATGTAATCCCCATTATTAAAAAAATATTGCTTTAAATGCTTTTGAAAGCCGCAAAGCTGAATGAAGAGGAGATGACAAACTGAGGATTGATTTTCACCTTTACAGCTTTACATTTTCCAAAATGAGATTGTCTTCCAGTTTCAAAGGTTACGTCAACAGAAATACGCAATCCCCCGCCCTCATCAGACAGACAGCAGGAACTACTCATAAAGCTCTTTTTTTTTCAATCTCTGACTCAAAACATGTCGCTGCGTTAAGTTTGGATGTTGATTTACAGGTAACAGCGAAAGAACACGGGCTCTTAGGAAAACAGCGCCGTAAAGTCACAAACTGACTTGCAATGAAGTGGAAAGATGTGCCGGCTTTTTATAAGATACCTTGTAAAAAACAACCATAATACATTTGGCTTTGCGTTTGCTCATTCTGACAGGTGTTCTTACATATTTTTGCGTCATATTTATAAAAAGCAGATTAAAGAGAAATATTTAGACAATTCTTGACTCGAAAAGATGCAACAACAGAGTTTCGCGTGTCTTTATCATCAAAAACACTAAAATTGATTTTATTCTTCTACAACCAGTCGTCGTCACCTTAGTGAGAAGTAGTATGTCACAACACATGCAACAGACGGGATCCTATCCTCATAGGTTTTCACTCTCGTTTACATGAATTAGCTGGCTAGACCGATGCCGCCTAGTCACTAAAACCATGTCATACGGTAGAAGACAAAGGAGAGCATGCCTATTGCCGACAAAACACAGCTTTTTGTCGACTTTTTCGATTTTGCTCATGTTATAAAAAACAATGCAAAATTCTAGAAAATAGACAAATAATTCCATAGTAACAGGATCAACAAGTACAAAACCCACACAAAATGTGTGGGCTTTTTTGTTTATGCAAATAAACAAATTAAATACATATTTGTTATTTAATAGGTATTTCCCAATGGCGGACACGAACAAATGAGCATTCTGTCTCCCGCAACATTATCAATACGCGATACAGGAGGCCAATATTTATTGGCTGGATCAAGAGAACTGTTGGGAAAAGCAGCTTCTTGTCGCGAATAGGGTCGTACCCAAGCATCATCTAAAGTATCAGCCACTGTATGAGGGGCATTCACCAATGGATTATTGTCTTTTGGCCAAACCCCATTCCCAACTTTTTTCGCTTCTTCAGCAATAGAGAGTAAAGCATCACAAAAACGATCAATCTCTGCTTTTGGTTCTGATTCCGTTGGCTCAATCATTAAAGTTCCCGGAACAGGGAACGACATCGTAGGCGCATGGAATCCATAATCAATGAGACGTTTTGCAATATCATCAACACTCACCCCATACTGCTCTTTCAACACGCGTGTATCCACAATACATTCGTGCGCAACACGTCCATGCTTGCCCCGATAAAGAATGGAATAAGCAGCTGAAAGACGTGCAGCAATATAATTGGCATTTAAAATGGCTATTTGTGTTGCATATTTTAAGCCATCAGCCCCCATCATTCGAATATACATCCATGTAATTGCAAGAATAGACGCACTTCCATAAGGAGCAGCAGAAACCGCATGTGTTGTCCCATCCTGTTCATGACCTGGTAAGAATGGTTTGAGATGCACTGCAACTCCAATTGGTCCCATACCAGGACCACCACCACCATGAGGAATAGCAAATGTTTTATGAAGATTCATATGACAAACATCAGCGCCAATATCCGCAGGACGAGCAAGACCCACAAGGGCATTGAGATTAGCACCATCAAAATAAACTTGTCCGCCATTTTCATGAATAATAGAACAAATTTCCTTAATACTTTCCTCATAAACACCATGGGTTGAAGGATAAGTAATCATGAGAGCGGCCAATTTATCTTTATGCAATTGCGCTTTCATTTTGAGATCATCTACATCAACATCACCATCGCTTAAACATTTTACCACAACGACTTCCATCCCTGCCATATGGGCCGAGGCTGGATTGGTACCATGCGCAGATGCAGGAATAAGACAAACTGTACGTTGATGTTCTCCCCGTGATTGGTAATATCGTCGGATAGCCAAAAGACCAGCATATTCACCTTGAGCACCAGAATTTGGCTGAAAAGAAACTTGCGCAAATCCTGTAATTTCACACAACCACGCATTTAACTGGTTGATCATCTCCAAATAACCCGCTGCATCCTCTTGTGAAACAAAGGGGTGTATATTGGCCATGCTAGCCCAACTTACAGGCATCAATTCAGCAGCTGCATTAAGCTTCATTGTACAAGAACCAAGAGGGATCATAGCGCGATCCAGCGCCAAATCCTTATCCGCTAAACGACGCAAAAAGCGCATCATATCTGTCTCTGAATGAACCGCATGAAAAAAAGGCTGAGAAAGAAAAGCAGCATCCCGTTTTTTTCCAAAGAGTCGTGGAGAAACCTGATCGCCTAATTTTGCCCCAAAAAGCTGCGCTAAAGCACCAGCATCTTCTTCTGTCGATAATTCATCAAAATTGATTGCAATAGTGTCATCATCGAGAACACGAATAAGGCGCCCACCTATTTTGGCTTGATGCGCAATCTCTCGCGCTTTTCCCTTAACAGAAATACTCACACAATCAAAAAAGCTTTTCCCTTCAACATGAACCCCTGCGGCTTCTAAACCAGCAACAAAACGACATGTTAAATGATGAATTCGCTGCGCAATTTCTTGTAAGCCTTTTGGCCCATGCCAAACAGCATAAGCGGTTGCCATATTAGCCAACAAAGCCTGCGCTGTACAAATATTTGACGTCGCTTTATCGCGCCGAATATGTTGTTCACGTGTTTGCAAAGCTAAACGAAAACCAACGCGTCCTTTGGTATCCACGGATTGACCAACAATACGCCCTGGAATAAGACGCGTTAACGCATCACTCACGGCAAGGTAACCAGCATGTGGACCACCAAATCCCATCGGAACGCCATAACGCTGCATAGAGCCAACAACGATATCTGCCCCCCATTGAGAAGGTGGCTCCTGAAGGGTAAGCGCTAAAGGATCAGCCACAACGATAACGAAAGCTCCCTTTTCCTTTGCCTCTTTTATGATCTCACTGTAATCATGAAAAGAGCCTTTTGTATCTGGCCAAGACAAAACAATTGCCGCTGTATCAGAATCAATTTCGCCATTTTGGCTAATCTGAATCCCTTGTGTTTCAGCACGCGTTTGCGCAACACTCAAAATCTGAGGATGTAAAAGACTCTGAAGAGAAATTTTTGTTTTTTTCTCACGGAAAAAGCGAAAAGCAAGGGCATTGGCTTCAGCTAAAGCAGTTGCTTCATCAAGAAGGGAAGCAGCAGAAACAGGCAAACCTGTTAGTTCACTAACCAATGTCTGAAAATAAAATAAAAGCTCTAAACGACCTTGGCTAATTTCTGCTTGATAAGGCGTATAAGCAGTATACCAAGCAGGGTTTTCAAACAGATTTCGTAAAATAACCGGAGGCACATAAGTTCCATGATATCCTTGCCCAATAAAACTTTTGTGCACATGGTTACGCTCCATCATCTTGGAGAGTTCTTCCAAGGCTTGTCCTTCACTAGCAGCCTCTGGAAGATTCAATGAACGTCCCAAATGGATAGAGTGTGGAACAGCTTGAGAAATGAGTGTATCAACACAATCAAGCTCTAAAACATCAAGCATTTTTTGTGTTTCATCAGGACGCAGCCCAATATGTCGAGAAGAAAAAGAACGCTCGATCATGGTACTCATCCAATCAAAGCCTTATAAGCATCTTTATCTAACAACCCCTCCAGTTGTGTCTCATCCTGCAATGTCATTTTCCATAACCAGCCTTCTGTTTCGGGTTTCTGGTTTACCAGTTCAGGATTATCAGCCAAGGCTTCATTTATTTCGACCACTTCACCATCAAGAGGAGCATAAACATCTGAAGCCGCCTTCACTGATTCTACAACAGCCGCCGCCTCTCCTTTGGAAAGTTTTGTTCCACTTTGTGGTAAATCAACAAAAACCAAATCCCCTAATTGCTCTTGCGCATAATGCGTAACCCCAACAGTCACCACTTGCCCTTCAACGCTAAGCCATTCATGGTCATGTGTAAAATAAGTTTTAGACATAAAAAATCATCCTTTAAAATAACGTTGTTCAACAAAGGGAAGAGAATGAACTGATAATACAATCTTTTTGCCTCGCAGTTCTGTAAAGACTTGTGTCCCTTCAACTTTAAAATCAACAGGAACGTAACCCATCGCGACAGGACCATCAAAAGAAGGACCAAAACCACCTGATGTTACAATGCCAATCTCATTACCTTGATCATCAAGAAGCACCGCACCGGCACGAATAGGTTGACGCGTTTGCGGTTTTAATCCAACACGACAACGAGCCGGTCCTTTTTGCAGTGCTTCAAGAAAAGCCTTTGCACCATAAAATTGTGCTTTTTCTCGAACACTTTTAGGAACAGCCCATGTTAGAGCCGCATCAATAGGTGTCGTATCAGGGGTAATATCATTTCCATGCAAACACAGCCCCGCTTCCAACCGCAAGCTATCGCGTGCGGCAAGTCCAATCCACTCAACACGAGAATCACTCAGCAATTTTTCAGCCAACATATGCGCATGCCCTATAGGCAAAGCAATTTCAAAACCATCCTCTCCCGTATAACCAGAACGCGTTATAAACCAATCCTGTTGTGGTTCGAATCCTTGCATAAAAAACAATTCATTCCCTGGTAAATCGGCATCAGCAAGAACAGCTGCCGCTTCAGGACCTTGAAGCGCAAGCAATACCCTTTCAAGGGCAATCACTTGACATTCAAAATCAACCGCACGCTTTTCCAATTCTACAAAATCAGCCTGTGCATTCCCAGCATTGGCGACCAACATAAAACGACCCTCTTCCAAACGGGTAATGATAAGATCATCAAGAATACCAGCCTGCTCATTAAGCAAATAATTATACCGTGAATGCCCAATCTTTAAAGCTGCTGCATCAATGGGAAAAGCATAGGACAAAAATTCCACAGCTTGTGCCCCTTCAACCGCAATCAATTTCATATGAGAAATATCAAAAAGTCCTGCATGTGCACGCGTATGAAGATGCTCTTTTAAAACGCCAAGAGGATAAGTTAAAGGCATGTTCCAACCCGCAAAAGCACCAAATTTTGCTCCTGCTTTTTCATGCAAATCATATAAAGGAAGTGTTTTTAAAAAAGATGTTTCTTGTGCTGTGCCCATAATAACTCCAAAGCTGCGCTAACGCCCACAGAATATGGCCGTCTCTGCCCCCTCTGTCATCAACCTGAGAGACTCGCGAAAAGATTTTTCGCTTACACCTTCGGCGCGGGTTCTCCCGACTTTCCAGATCTGCCTTCTTCCTTTTACGGTCCTTAAAGCCTGAGAGATTATGGGCTATTTCCCCTTCGGCGGCAATGCGAAAATTTGCAATCTGCACTCTCCCGCAAAAGAATGAAAGAAACGATAACGCTCTTTCCAGCATATTTAAACCTATAGCCTATCTTCATCACACTGTCATTAGTAAAGTGATGAAAATGTTCTCATTTTAAAACTTGCATAAGCTGCTTCAAAAGATTTATAATATTATCCTTTTGAACCTTACAAAAATTGCAAGCAACACATTTTAGGAAATTTAAGACAAAAATCAAAAGCTATAAACAAAAATACCTCTTGAAAATCATGCAAAACGTCACACACTAAAAAGATCGCAAAGCAATGTTCTTTCGCGCGCAGTTCAACCTTAAAAATAGGGTTTCATATTCTTTTTGAGAATAAGGACTTCAAATATTTTATAAGTATGATTTTAATGCACAAGAAGTAGGTTTTCTGCTTTCTCAATAGTGTTATAAATAGCGACTATTTACAGACTAAAACTACCGAACAAAGGTGACAAAATACTCATGAAAGCTGGTAATATCTCTTACAATTGCGAAAATGATCTTCCAAAGCAAATTGCTCTTTTTCCTTTAGAAGGTGCTCTCTTACTACCCGGTGGTTTTTTATCACTCAATATTTTTGAACCAGAATCACTTGAAATGATTGAAAATGTTATGGTAACTGATCGTCTATTGGGCATTATTCAACCACTTTCATCGGATACAGATCGCTTCTCTACACAACTTTATAAAACAGGCTGTATAGGGCGTATTACAAACTACAGTGAAACAGGAAACGGACAACTGTTCATTATCTTACAAGGTGTTTGCCGCTTCACTTTAGAACAAGAATTAAAAAACACAAAATCCTATCGAACAGCTCTCATCCAATCAAACATAAAAGACTTGCAAGAATTTGATATTGAAGAAAGCATTAACCGAGAGAACTTACTCGACGTTGTAGAAAAATATCTAACCATACATGAAATGGAATATAATTGGAGCAGCATCATAGAAGCCCCTACACCTATATTGGTTAATGCTTTTTCAGCTCTTATCCCCTTTACACCAGCAGAAAAACAAGCTCTCCTTGAAGCTCCAGATATCGAAAGCCGTGCCCAAACTCTTCTTGCATTAACAGAACGCTCGCTCATGAAACAAACAGGAACAGATTACCGCTTAAACTAATGAATGTCCAAACATGAAAAAAATGACCACAGATCCAAAAATGCTCGAATTGCTCGTCTGCCCAATGACGAAAGGTACTCTCTCTTTCAACCGAAAAACACAAGAGCTCATTTCTCTCAAAGCCAAACTTGCCTACCCTATTCGTGATGGCGTTCCCATTATGCTTGCCTCAGAAGCGCGCCCTTTGCAAAACAATGAAGAAATAACGCATAAAAAATAAAAAATCCTCATGCAATTTCCCTCTACAAGCCCACTGTTATCAAGTCTCTATCAATATGATATCTCAATATTTACGATTTCTGAAAAAAGAGTTTTACAATGAAGATATTTATATCGCTTTACACCTTGTAACAAAAGCCAAAAATATCATCAGATTCTCTCATTCCAGCCTGTTCATACTAAAGCAATCAAAACCATTCGCTTGCACCACACAAGCATCTGAATAAAAATGGCTCTTATGAACTTCTTAAAAGCAAGAATTATAATAACATTTTTAACCAACTCAGGTAAATGAAATTTATTATATTAAACATAAAGATTGTTATATTTCATGGACTTTAATTTATACTATTTACGAACAACATATTTGAGATACCTCGATTTAAGATGAATAAAAACGACAAGTTATATCATCTTATGTATACCATATCGGGACAAGAATATTTATCTGTTTGCGTAATCTTTGAAACGGAGAAGCAACCTAATTTTTGGGAAAAAACATAAAATCGTAAAGGAGAAAATCACCCCATTACCTTACCATCACCCTTTAATTTCGCTTTACAATTTTTACAAGTATCTAAAGTATCTCAAGCAATATTTTTTATGTATAATATACGCATTAATTACATGAAAACTTGAAAAAACAAACAAGAAACACTGTTGTAATTTCAATTGACGATTGAAAGTAATTGCCTTATGAAGAAGGCTTGTGTTTTTGGTCGTATACGCGACGATCAATAGGGCCTGGAAGCCCGAAACCGAGCATAAAGATTAGCCCGCTTTTGCGGATATCCCGGAATTTCCGGGGGCTCTTGTTGTGTCCAAGTGCTTTCAGCACTAAAAGCAAGGGGCTGTTTTGAGTCAGCACTGCCAGACCTCGGAATACTAATGCGAGGGCGCTCGCAACCGGTGGGGACATCAAGTGAAAGCCAACAATCTACATTTTTACGATATTTCTTTAGGCAAAAAAATTCGCTTCAGAAGAAACGTCATGGGGTTTTCTCAAAAACAATTAGGAAGTCATTTAGGCGTAACATTCCAACAAATCCAAAAGTATGAAAAAGGCTTAAATCGCGTAAGTGCAAGACGTTTACAGGAAATTGCTCATATATTAGATGTTCCCGTTTCCTTCTTTTATGCTGATGGCGCAAAAAAGAAGAGAACCTCTATCATTGTGATGACAGAATAGCAAGCAAAGCAGAATATTTACTTTTAAAAAATTTCAGAATACTGACCCGCAAAAAACAAAGAGCAATTTTGCAGTTGATTTCTGATGAAAAAAATAACCCCTTATTTTCATAAGTTCATTGCAAAGATAATCAAAGTCCTTAATAATATTGACAAGAATTGTGACTGTCTCCCCACACTTCATGAGAATGAAAATGCTTAATCTAATCTGATTTGTAAATAATCCGAATTCTAACGAGTTTAACTTAGAAATAGTGCATTGATTTATAATGATAATCTAACGTTATTGATATTGAATAAGTGTTCCGAATATCGTAAAATTCTTTCATTTCAAACGTGTTCTATATTGAATCAATCAAAATCACTGTTGGCACATTACAAGCAAAGTTGGCGTGTGAGTAAAAATGTACAAAAAGGCATACCTCTTATTGAATCGTCTCACAAACCAAGAGCTGTAACGACATTGTGTGCTGAAAAAATGGATGATGGTGCTAACTTGCTCTTTTATTAAACGTAAATATGGGGGTGTTCAACGGCTGACTTTCCACTCATATAAGTCACTTAAAAAAGGCTTGCCAAACAAGCCTAAGAATATTCCCACACACTAAAAAACACTTAAATATATCGAGAAAGCTTAAAGATCTTATACCATCATACTCCAAATAATGATATTTTATAGCATAACAGGATTAAAGTAAAAATAAGAAATATAAATTAAAAATAGACACGAAAAACTATATGTATAACTTTCATAAGAATTTATCTATATATGGATACTTAAGTTTATCCTGTTGTGCCATAAATTCTATCATTTAAGGTATGAGGATATGAAGCACGCATACCTCCTTGAAACATTCAAATGTTTTTTAGATGCCCAATATCTTTTTAAATATTTTTAGGCCTGCTTGTTGAGCCTTTAGTTTAAGTGAAAAATGAGAAGCCGCTAGAATCTAGCTGTTTACAGACTGTAATAGGAAGCTTCGCTTTTAAAGGCATAGGGAGAAAATCAAATAATTCAACAATTAACAGATAAAGTATAAAAAGATTCCACCAACGCGATACGTAATACCATCTTTAAAAAATTCAAAAGTGTGAAGGTACACATTGACAGAAGATAAGGAATTCACTTAATTAAAGTGTTTTCTAAAGAGATAATAGCTTAGCGTAAAATATTCAATTTTTTCAATTCTGAAAGATTAAAAGAGACGTATTATTTGAAATAAAACAATTTATTGTGCTAATGATGATGATTGGTGTGCACAAAATTGAGTTGTTGAAAATCAAAAATATAATTTAATGATGTTCCTTGACCAACTCACTCTCTCCTGAGTATAGCACGGGGAATAAACGTGGAGAGACATGAGGAGTATATAGAAAATGAGTTATAAAGTTGCAATTGTCGGCGCAACCGGAAATGTTGGTCGTGAAATGCTTACAATTTTAGAAGAACGTGGTTTTCCTGCACATGAAATTGTCCCTCTAGCATCACGACGCTCATTAGGACAAGAAGTTTCTTATGGAGATAAAACTTTAAAAGTAAAAGCACTGGATACTTACGATTTTTCTGACACAGATTTTTGTCTTATGTCTGCGGGAGGGAGCATTTCCAAAGAATACGCCCCTAAAATTGCTGCTGCCGGCTGTGTCGTCATCGATAATTCCTCCACGTGGCGCTATGATGCCAATGTTCCGTTGATAGTCCCTGAAGTCAATGGCGAAGCTATAAATGCCTTTTCTAAGCGTAATATTATAGCAAATCCTAATTGTTCAACAATTCAACTGGTCTTAGCTTTAAAACCTCTCCATGATGCTGCAATCATTAAACGTGTTGTTGTCTCTACATATCAGTCTGTTTCTGGAGCTGGTAAAGAAGGAATGGACGAACTTTTCGAACAATCACGTGCAGTTTTTGTTGCAGACCCAATTACATCAAAAAAATTCACTAAACGCATTGCCTTTAATGTCATTCCTCATATCGATGTTTTCATGGAAGATGGTTATACAAAAGAAGAATGGAAAATGACGGTTGAGACGAAGAAAATTCTCGATCCGAAAATTAAATTAACAGCCACTGCTGTTCGGGTCCCTGTCTTTATCGGTCATGCCGAAGCCGTCCATGTTGAATTTGAAAAACCACTAAGCGCATCTGAAGCACAAGCGCTCCTCCGCGATGCACCAGGCTGTCAGCTTATCGATAAACACGAAGATGGTGGTTATACCACACCTTATGAAGGTACCGGAGAAGATGATACCTTTATTAGCCGTGTTCGTGAAGATATCACCGTTGAAAATGGTTTAGCTTTCTGGGTTGTCGCCGATAATTTAAGAAAAGGGGCAGCATTGAATGCCGTTCAAATTGCTGAATTGCTCATTTCTCGTAATTTGATAAAGCCTAAGTCCGCAAATTAACGCCCTGTCCGAAAGGACAAAGAACCCCTAGCCGGTCTGTCAAAAGTCCGGCTTCTCTTCAGTATAACCTTCCCCAGCTGAAGGTTCATATCACCATCCTAAAGAACTGTAATCCAAGGTATTGTCAAATTTGACTCGGAATATCCTTGAATGCCTCGCCACCTTAAGTTAAGCATTGCCGCCTTAATGACATTTTACGGTACAATAGGATCAGCAGCATAAGCATTGTTTGCTTCATGCTGCTGATCCTTTTTGTCATTCCGGTTGTGAAATTAACTTTACCCTTATCGAGCAGGATAGGTCACGACACGGTAACGCGTTTCATTACGTTCAAAATTTTTGTAATTGACATTATCAGGAAAGGAGGGATTATAAGCACTCACGTGCTTTACAGAAACGCCTTGTGCTTTTTGCGACGGATTTAAAATTGTTCGTTCATCCCTTTTTTTAACACCTGTAGAATCGATAATCATATCTGTTCTGTATAGTTTTTGCATATTTTCCCGTGTTTTTTGAATCGCCGGAAGAGCTTTAAAGTCGGAAACAGCCTGTTTTACTTTTTCTTTTGGCGATTTTACCATGGATTTTGATTTTGCTGGCATCTTTTTAAAAGCAATGGTAGGAACATCGTTAACATTGACGTAACGTGCAGATGCCCAACCAACTTTTCCATGATAACCAAGAGAACACCAAGTTTTATTGGATAGGCAGCCATAAATTTGCACTTTTGCTCCCATTGGAACCATTGCGATAACTTTATAAGCTGTCGCAGGGCCTGTGCGTAAAGATACCTGACCTGATGCAACACGAGCAACTGTTCCTGTAATGGTTCCAGCTTGTGCGTGAAAAGCAGTCACAGCCACCCCTGACGCTCCTAAAGCCCATAAAGTCATCATTGTTGATAAAAATTTCTTTCTTAACATTATTTTTCTTCCTCTCTAAAACATATGAAGGACAAAAATTCGCCTTTGCAAAAATTTGCCGCGTTTAAATCCAATGATCAGCAACCTTTATTCCCCCCCAAAACCCCACAACATTGCAACAAAATTTCTCTTTATCGCCTACACGAACACGGCCTTTTGATCTTGATTGCGCAGTATGTTCTTCATGAATTTACGGCTAAAGCATCATCTGATTGTCCGGTTCTTCAACCAATTGTCCCTTACAGAAGTTTTTAAAGGGGCATTGGTTCCCTCAACAAATGATTGCAATAAAAGAATTAATTATTTGAATTTCAGAGAATTTCTATGAACAAATGATGATCAGCCCCCCAAACAACTAAAATAGAAGGAAAAATAATACTCTTTAAAAAATAAAAGTGATTGAATATTCTCTAAAGCTTGTATAACTTTAAATCTGCCTAAAAAAATACAGAGTATATTGAAACTTCCCTCAAAAAATTTCTCGAAAAAGAAAGTTAAAAGCACATGACATTAAAAAATTTTTCTCGCGGTCAGATTATAGGGTTATTCCTCTCTCTCTTTGCACTTTTTTTGTCTACTGCTTTTTCCATGGCCGCAGACAAAACAAAAATCAAACTTGGTATTATGGAAGGGCGGGATGCGATTATTTGGAAAACAGCTGCTGAACAGGCTAAAAAAGCCGGTTTAGATATTGAACTCGTTTATTTTTCTGATTACGCTTTGCCTAATGATGCTGTTAACGCAGGAGAGATCGATGCGAATGCTTTTCAGCACGCCCCTTATCTTAATGAACAAATGAAACAACGTGGCTATAAACTTTCAATTGTCGGCTATACATTTATTGCTCCAATCGGTGTTTACTCACACAAAATAAAAGACTTAAAAGATCTTCGTGATGGTGCACATGTTGGTATTCCGAACGACCCATCTAATGGTGGAAGAGCCTTACTTCTTCTTAATTCTTTAGGTCTCATTAAGTTAAAAGATCCTCATAATATTCTTGCATCTCCACTTGATATTATCGAAAATCCTAAAAACCTGCAAATTCGTGAGCTCGATGCCGGTATGTTAGGACGAGCTATTGACGATTTTGACCTTGCAATTATAAACACAAACTGGGCTATTGTTTCCGGATTAAACTTCGAAAAAGATGTAGTCGCATGGGAGAGCGCAAAAAATAATCCTTATGATAATATCATCGTTGTACGCACGAGCGAAAAAGATGAACTATGGGTTAAAAAATTAGTTGCCGCTTACAACAACGATCTTATCCGTGCAAAAATCAAAGAGATTTTTGGCAATACCGCCCAAACATCTTGGTAATTGTGCCAAATATCTGAATAACTGTGCCAAATATCCGAGTAATTGTGAATGGAAAAACCTACTCTTATCTCCTTAAAAAACATCAGCCGTTGTTTTAACAAAACGGCTGGTGTTCCGGTGATTAATAATCTCTCTTTAAATATCCATGCTGGTGAAATCCTTGGCATTATTGGGCGCAGTGGAGCAGGAAAATCAACACTTATTCGCTGTTTAAATGGGTTAGAGAAGATTGATGCAGGATCCATTTTTTTTGAAGATGTTGATATTTCTAATCTATCAGAGATAGAATGGGCGCCTTACCGTCAACGAATTGGGATGATTTTTCAACATTTCAATCTTCTCTCATCGCAGAATATTCTTGATAACATTGCATTGCCACTTAAATTAAGTGGTGTAAGTAAAAAACAACGCCACAAACGTGCCCTTGAACTGATTGAATTGGTTGGGTTATCTGGGAAAGAATATTGCTATCCGGCACAATTGTCCGGGGGACAAAAACAACGCGTTGGCATTGCTCGTGCGCTTGCTGCTAATCCTAAAATATTGTTATCAGATGAAGCCACCTCTGCTCTTGACCCTGAAACAACACAATCTATTCTAGAGCTCCTTGCTGATATTAATAAACACCTCAATCTCACGATTGTGCTCATCACCCATGAAATGGAAGTTGTGCGCACCATAGCGCATCGCGTTGTTGTTCTTAATCAGGGAAACATTGTAGAAGAAGGACGTGTGAAAGACATCTTTACATCACCGCAAGACGATACAACCATAGCCATGCTCAAGCTTGTAACCCCGCAACTTCCTGAAAAATTTGCGAAAAATCTCAAACCAATCGGACGAGAAGCTGTCATTGAAATTAATATTGCCGGTGAAATTGCCCAGCAGCCTTTTCTTCATCTTCTAGAAAATGAGAGTGGTTTAAAAGCACGTATTTTGCATGGTGGCATTGATACAGTTCAAGATGAAACCATCGGGCGACTCTTCTTGGCTCTTCCTGGAGAAGATAAAGAAGCTTTAGAAAAAGCTGTTCAATGGTTAACGAAAAAAGGACGATATTGTGAGGTCTTAGGCTATGTTTAATGTTCTGTCTCATGAACTTCCCCAAGCTGTTATTGATACAATATTGATGACACTTAGTGCTTCTATTATGGCATTTATTATAGGGCTTCCCCTTGGTCTTCTTCTTCACACAACAGCACGCGGAGGGATTTTTTCCTCATCTCTCATCAATCGCCCTTTAAGCATGATCATTGACAGTATTCGTGCCATTCCCTTTATCATTCTTGCATTTTATCTTCTTCCCGTTACGCGTATCGTTGTAGGAAGAGGGATAGGAATGCCTGCTGTAATTTTTATACTGACCATTTCAGCTATCCCTTTTTATGCACGCATGGCGGAACTCTCTTTTAAAACCGTTGAAAACGGTCTCATTGAAGCGATCCGCTCGATGGGTGCAAGTCGTCTTCAAATTATCAGACATGTTCTTATTCCTGAAGCTCTCCCTAGCCTGATTACAGGTTTTACAGTCATGGTCATTTCTCTTATAGGAGCCACCTCACTTGCTGGATATCTTGGTGGAGGCGGTTTAGGGGATATGGCAATCCGCTATGGCTACCAACGCTACAATACCTTCATCATGACCATCGTCATCATCCTTTTGATCGTGCTTAATATTACAACCCAATGGACTTCTGATAAAATCGTACAAAAACTTGATAAAACAAAACATTAAAAGACTTAGAATTTCACATGCCAATACCATCATCCCCTTTGCCACTTTCCAAGTGCACCAACCCTTGCCTATCGAAAACACTCATAAGAGATTAGAAACTTTTTTCTTAAACAGTTTTTATCTCTCCCCATCCGTTTGTAACATGAAAGAAAATAGTTTTAATGGCTTTAATATAAAAGAATATAAAAGGGGATAAAATAAGAGATCTCACAGTATGTGAGACTCTCTTTAAATTAAGACATTGGTCACGACCTTTCCCAGCCTTAGATAACACATTGAATTTATAATGATAATATGGCGTTATTCATATTGAATGAGAACTCTGAATACCGTAAGATCCTCTCATTCCCAATTTGTTCCATATAGAATCAACCAAAACCTCTCGCTTGCACGTTACAAGCGGGAAGAGCCGTGTGAGTAAAACTATACAAGAAAGAAAGGCATGCCTCTTATGAATTATCTCCAGCGCCAAGACCTGTCTTAACATTGGCGGCTAGCATATAATATGATGGTGTCGGCTTTCTTCTTCACAAGCATAAAGATAGGGGCGCTCAATGGCTTTATCGTTATACTATTCACAGGCACCATTGCGAAATAGGTGTGACGAGCGTTGAGAAATGTTGCTTTAAAATAAGCCCGTGAATTGGCAACGCAAGTACATTCCATTTGAAGCGTTCTGTTTTACGTGATGGGTATGATCCCATTAAAGAACGCTATAAACAAAAGCGTGAAGCAATGCACTATCTTCATTAGGAAACTCCTCTTCAAAACGATCTAGGAAAGATAGCAAACTGCTCTGGCTATCAACGCTATGATAGCTCCACCATATCTATCATTCTATAGATTATTCTCAATATCATCATTGAAGAAACTTCTAATAGAATTGTATAAAAATTTTATAAAATAAAGCACTCAAATAATCTAGATATTGGAAGGTTTTTCTTCCACAACAGCAACAATAAGCCATTGAGCTGTAAGAGCTGGTTTTTTTAACTTTTCAATTTCCACCGTAACCCCATAATGGAAAACCACTCGACCAGAAGGGCGAATTTCTGCGTCGTCTAACACAAAACGCGCACGTATCCGTACCCCTGTTTTCACAGGACTCATGAAGCGTACTTTATCGAAACCATAATTAATCCCCATTGTGCTCCCTTCCAACTCTGGAAGAGCTTCATAAGCGAGCGTAGACAAAAGCGATAATGTTAAAAAACCATGAGCAATCGTGCCGCCAAAAGGTGTTTTTTTAGCCTTTTCCTCATCAACGTGTATCCATTGATGATCATCTGTAGCACATGCAAACTGATTAATCATATTCTGTGTAACAAGACGCCACTCCGATAATCCCATTTCTTTCCCAATAAAACTGGTGACATCTTGTACGACTATTTTTTGCTGCATAACGCTATTCCTATTTTATTTGATAAAAGAAACCACCCCTCTTGCTTTTATAAAGTCCATTGATTAGAGCATCAAGAATAAAAGATTAATTGTCTTAAAAACAAATGCACCTTATGAATGAGAAAAGCTCTTTAGCAGAATAGTTTTCAAATAGGAAAAAAGAATGGCAAGCAATGTGAACCTAACAGGTTTAGCGCATGATTTGAAACAACGTGCAGAAAACCATCCCCCCATCCGTATTGGACTGATTGGTTGTGGTGAAATGGGCACAGATTTATTATCAAGTATTGCGCATATGGATGGTATAACAGTCGTTGCTGTAGCCACGAGGACACCGTCACGTATTTTTGATGCCGCTACACTAGCCTATGGCGAAGATGGACATGTCTGTGAAGTTGAAAATACTTATGCTCTCACCCAAAGCATTGAAAAGGGTTTGATTGCAGCAACAGATGATATTAACCTTGTTTTGCGCCATGAACAAATTGATATTATCGTTGATGCAACAGGCTATCCCGAAGCAGGAGCAGAGATTGGTATCAAAGCGCTTGAGAATAACAAACATCTTGTCATGATGAATGTTGAAGCAGATGTTACAATTGGCGCTTATCTCAAACATGAAGCAGAAAAACGAGGGCTCATTTATACACTTGGTGCCGGCGATGAACCTACTTCTTGTATGGAACTCATAGAATTTGTTTCAGCCCTTGGACATAAGATTGTTGCAGCGGGTAAAGGAAAAAATAATCCTCTGCGCTTTGATGCTACACCTGACGCTTACGAAGAAGAAGCATTCCGGCGTAATATGAATGTGCGCATGTTGGTTGAATTTATTGATGGTTCCAAAACGATGGTTGAAATGGCAGCCATTGCCAATGCCACCGGACTTCTCCCCGATTGCCCAGGAATGCATGGACCACGAGCAGCGCTACAAGATTTAAACAAAGTGCTTATTCCAAAGCAAGATGGGGGCATTTTACAGCAATATGGTGTTGTAGATTATTCAATAGGTCAAGGTGTTTCACCAGGTGTTTTTGTAATTGCCGAAATAGCACACCCCCGTTTACGCGAGCGTATGGAAGATTTAAAAATTGGTCAGGGGCCTTACTTCACCTTTCATCGCCCCTATCATTTAACAGCAATGGAAGTTCCCCTCACCTGTGCACGTATTATGCTTTATGGCAAAAAAGATATGGTCCCTCTTAGCCATCCCGTAGTAGAAGTCTGTGCTGTTGCTAAAAAAGATTTACATCCAGGTGATCAGCTAGACTTTATCGGTCTTTATACTTATCGTGCTTGGATAATGAACATTTCAGAAGCACGCGCTCACCAAGCCATTCCTTGTGGTCTTTTAGAAAAAGCAACAGTAACAGCTGCAATTAAAAAAAACGAACTCATTACAGTACATAATACTGCTATTCGTGAAGATCAATGGATTGCACGTCTTCGTGCTAAACAAGACCTTTTACTTCATTGCCCTTCTTCCGCTAAGCTATAAGTACTCCTGAATTACCTTACTTAACAGCATCTTTCCCTTACACAACAGAACAACCCAAAATACACCTCTATCGCAAACACAGGTTTATATTTTAATAAAAGCATTTTCCAACGATGCACATCACCACTTCCCTCTCACAATATGTCCCGTAAATGCGACAGTATAAACCACTCCATGAGATGGCATAAGATTCATTGTGTATCACTATCTTTACTCTATGAAGATACAAACCAGCACCATCATTTATTTGCCAATACTACAACAGTCCTTGAACCTTAGAGATAATTCATGAGAAGAATTTTTACTCTTTTTTTTTTTAATAATTTTATCCATACACGAACGCAACTTGTTATACGTAAAAAATACTTTTGATGGATTTAACATAAACAAATTTAAAATGATAAATAATAATTTCTCATTTTTCTTATTGCATAAGAGCCATGGATATAGGGATATTTTTTATTTTATCCCCTTATGAAAGATAAAAAAATTTAAAAAGGATAAAATATACCTTTGATGAATAATCTTCATATGAGAAAAGGTAGACAATATTAAAAGACTGATAAAGATAGTAAGTATACTAGCCTTATTACTAGAAAATAATCATAAACTGTAAAAAAAAATCAGGTTACGCTAATTTGTAAAAAAAAACATAAATGTAGGATCTTGAACTTTAATAATGTTAATAAAAGCTACATTTAGTATTAAGAGTAGTAATTTTATTATCTAGTATAGTATAAATAATAAAATATTTATTTTTTAAAAATAATGAAGTGAACAAAAAAATCCTCGACTCTGTCGATGAGTTTTCTACTAAAGTGTACTGAATATTGCAAAAAGAGATACAACAGCACCTAATACATCCCCAATACATAAAGAAGCAAGAAGTGATAAAATACCTATCCCCCCCAAAAGGCTGAACCTGAAAAGGCAGCAGCTTTTTCAGGTTTCCCTAAAGCAATAACATCTTGTTCCTCAACGCCTTGAATAACAACTCTATCCACAGCTTTAATAGCTACATTTTTTTCTAGTGTAGGAATAGTAATTGCCATTTTCTCTTGAACTTTATTTTTTACAAAACTTGCATTTCCCTCTATAGTTTGTACAAAAAAAATAATAAATAGTGTAAAAGTAAATGAACATACACGATTTTTAAATATTTTAAACATAGCTTTCTTTGCTCCTCTTTTTCTTCACTGAAAAAATGAAAGAATATTCACATATATAAAAACCAAAATTTATATTTAAGCATTTATATATTGCACATAATAAAATATTATATGTAATTTTGTTATTATAATATAACACATTATGTATTACATGTAAAGATAAAAAACAATAAATGATAAAAATAATTTATTCCTTTTACGCCATAATAACTCAAGATACCAACAGTAATATTTTGTCATTTTTATTGCTATAATTAAAAATAATAATAATTTATTAAATTTCTTATTATAAGAAATATTACGAAACAAATTCATTTAAAAAATTATATAATAGAGCTTTTATAAATAATTTAAAATGTAATTAATTTTAAAGAACTATAAAATTTAAAACTGCCAATATAATGATATATGATTGTCTATTATTTCAATAAATATAAAAATGAAATAGCACTTAATGGATTTTTATTATATCACTCATCAGTAATACTGAAAAATAAAATTGGTATCAAATAAAAACTTGATCTAAAACAAATCTATCCTAATAAAACAAGTTTAAATAGTGTACTATTTTTCTATAAAACAGGTATAAAGTGTAAAAAAACAATTAAAGATCTCTATCTTCAAATGGAAGAGACGTTAATAAAATGATTCTCAACTTTTACTGATATATAAAAAGAAAAAATACTGCATAGCATCTTAAAAAAGGTAATTCAGCCCCCTTTATCCCATACAGCATAAAGAACACAAAATATTGACTTTCAAACCTAATAAAACAAACGCATAAAATAAGTAAATCTATCAGATTTACAAAAAAATTATAAGCAATACTAGAACACCAACAAACTACCTAAAACCAGATAAAAAGAGAGTCATGAAAAATGAGATGATCCCCAAAATACTGAAAAAACTTTCTTTCTTAATTTTCATAAAAGTTATTCCATATTTTTCGTCAATATTGTAGAGCGCAGCCTTATTTATATTTTGAGTAATTATATTTACTCTGTATTAGTAAAAAATAATTCTCTTTGAAACAAATTTTTGGCAATATTCACATAACTGTCTGCAATTTGTGCAAAATAAATAATAACAATAAAGAATTAATCAAATGCTTTAAAGAAAAGGAATATATAAAATTACTAAAAAATCACATTTTCAATAAATAATGAAAATATTTTTCATTATTTGATGTATAAATATTTAATATGTATGAATATTTACTTATTAAAAATGAGAATATGAATCAGAAATACTTACAAAAGATAATTATCTTGAGAAATATTGCCTCATATTACAGAAAAGTTGCGTTGGCTTTGCTCAATAAAAGCTTCT
Source organism: Bartonella sp. AP7XZML (assembly GCF_042195745.1). Lineage (NCBI taxonomy): Bacteria > Pseudomonadati > Pseudomonadota > Alphaproteobacteria > Hyphomicrobiales > Bartonellaceae > Bartonella > Bartonella sp. AP7XZML. The sequence continues at coordinate 3,551 of NZ_JBHIOT010000001.1, read as the reverse complement.
CTATTTTTAACAAAGCTCTCATTTTTATGCATCCATATGTGATGTAAAAAGACGCCTATTTGCGTTTCTCTTATAGATAGATTAAATAGTGACAGCACCTTCGATCACTTTGTCTATGTTAACTTCTCTTTTAGGCAATAATTTATGGTATCTAACAGGCCTTTTCTCGCTCTTTTACCTTTGGGCGCACACGAATATCACGGAGAGCACCTTCCTTTCGAAACCGACTGGATTATAGCTGAAGCTTTTGCAAAAGCCCTCACTTTACAAACAAAAGAGCAGTTTCATATCGCACTTTTACCGGTTGAAAAGATTGGCTATTCTATAGAACATATGGATGTTACAGGTACACAAACCCTTACCTTTTCTGATGCGATTAAGCGATGGATAAAGATTGGTGAAAACTGTTATCACAAAGGGATCAACCGTCTTCTTCTTCTCAATGCTCACGGAGGAAATTCACCTTTAATGAGCATTGTTATCACCGAATTACGAAAGCGCCTTTCCATGCTCGCTGTAGCAACAAGCTGGAGCCGTTTTGGTTTACCACAAGGTCTCATGGAGCCATCTCAACAACATCTTGATATCCATGGAGGCTTTATCGAAACCTCTCTCATGCTCTATTTAGCACCAGAAAAAGTCCATATGGAAAAGGCAGAAAATTTTCATAATAAACAAGCGGATATGATTGCCAATTATCGGTATTTACGTGCTTATGGTCCTCATGCCTTTGGTTGGACAATGAAAGATCTAAATACGCAAGGTGCGGCAGGAAATGCAAGCAAAGCAACACCACAAGCCGGTGAAGCAATCTTTTCTCATGTTCTGTCTCAGCTTCGTGATTTACTTGATGATATCAATCGATTTAACATAAACACATGGCAATAAAGAACAATAAAAGGTCTCTCCATGGAAACGATACACCCCAAAAAACTTCCCGTTACGGTTCTCACAGGCTATCTTGGTGCTGGAAAAACCACCCTTCTCAACCGCATTCTCAGTGAAAATCATGGCAAACGTTATGCCGTCATTGTCAATGAATTTGGTGAAATTGGTATTGATAATGACCTGATCATTGAATCAGACGAAGAAATTTATGAAATGAATAATGGCTGTGTTTGCTGCACCGTACGTGGTGATCTCATTCGCATTCTAGAAAGTCTGATGCAACGTTCTCATCGATTTGATGCGATCATTATAGAAACGACAGGACTTGCTGATCCCGTTCCCGTAGCACAGACCTTTTTCATGGATGATACTATCCATGAAAAAACAGCTCTCGACAGTGTCATAGCAGTCGTTGATGCAAAGCATTTTCCCTCTCAATTAAAAACAAGTCGTGAAGCTGAAGACCAAATTGCTTTCGCGGATATTATTCTTTTAAATAAGATTGATCTTGTCACCCAACAAGAACGCAGCCATGCTGAATCCCTTATTCTGGCCATTAATCCTCGCGCTATACTCTATACAACACAGCGCACCAATATCCCTCTTGAGACACTCCTTAATCGTGGTTTTTTTGATCTCCAACAGACTCTCGATCATGAACCTCATTTTCTCGATCACGAACATACACACCAACATGCCAACCATGTGTGCGGTCCCGATTGTCATCATGACCATTATCACGCATCCACCATTCATGATATTACCATCACTTCTGTAAGTTTAAAAACAGATGCTCTGCAACCAGAAAAGTTTTTCCCTTGGATCCAGCAGGTTACACAGCAACAAGGGCCTGATATCTTGCGTCTTAAAGGCATTATCGCCTTTCAAGGAGACGATGATCGTTACGTCATTCAAGGGATACATATGCTTCTTGAAGGACAACATCAACGCCCATGGCGTGAAGATGAAAAACGAGAAAGTCGCCTTGTTTTTATAGGACGCTCTCTTGATGCTGAAAAATTAAAAACTGGTTTTGAAAATTGCGCATAAGTGAGTGATAATGCCAAACATTACCCATTATGATCTCAAAAGTTACTGCCTTTCCTGCGGTTTTATAGGCAATAAACCAGCCTTTGTTTCCGTAGAAGGTTTCATTGTTTTTTTTAATCCAACCCCACAAATCGTTGAAGTTCACCAAGGAATAATTTCAAGCCATTTTTCCCATGACAATACCGCGATCATCACCGGTGGAGAAGATGGAAAAGTCTGTCAAACAACCGCAGCAGATCACACGGAAGTGTTAAGCCAAAAAGAACGCAAATGGATAAACAACGTTGCTTTTGGTCCACAAAAAGCTTTTGCTTTTTCCTCCTCACACCTCGTATTTGCGCATATTGGAAAAGAACGACAAGAGCTCACACATGAACGCAGTGTAGAAGGCCTTGCTTTTGCCCCAAAAGGTTTGCGACTTGCCGTTGCCCATTACAATGGAGTCACTCTTCATTGGTTATCAACGCAAATATCTCCCACCACATTGGTATGGAAAGGAGCTCATTGTGGTGTCACCTTTTCACCAGACAACCGCTATGTCATTTCCACCATGCAAGAAAACGCCTTACACGGCTGGCGTCTCACTGATAATCAGCACCTCCGCATGAGCGGCTATCCAAGCAAAGTCAAAAGCTGGTCTTGGAGCGCAAAAGGAAAATGGCTAGCAACATCAGGTGCCTCTGCCGCAATTGTTTGGCCCTTTCATACAAAAGATGGCCCCATAGGAAAAACACCTCTAGAACTAGGCACACGAGCAAATGCACTTGTTAGCACCGTTTCATGCCACCCAAACAAAGAAATTGTAGCAATAGGCTTCAATGATGGAATGATTTTAGCGGCACAATTCCATGATGGAAAAGAAGTCCTTCTAAAAGGTTATGGGAAAAGTGCTATCTCAGCACTTAATTGGGATCAAGCAGGGCAAAACCTCTCCTTCGGTAGCGAAAATGGTGAATGTGGTATAATCAATATCACTGATTAAATTACACCAACAAACGCAATCATCGCCGATAAAAATGCCCACACAATCCTCCATAAATCTTATCCCCTTGCATCTCCAGAGCTCTCAGAAATCCTATCTCCCTAATCTCCCCCCCAAAAATCTCCTAAAATCTTCGTAATCATTAAATCGTCCCTCTTCCTTTCCTCCCCCTTTAGACAAAAAAATACCTTAAACATGTTTTTTGACCTTTTAACATTGCTACCCCCATACAAGAATAAAAACATCACCCTCAAGACCGCCCCCCATCTCCCTATAAACATCTATATAGGCTACATACTTCCACAAAAGCATTTTTCTTAAAAATTCGGCAAAAAATAGCTGATATCATCATTGAAACAACGATTTATTCTTACGATCAGAAGAAGGGAATTCAATACTATTTTCCTAAATAAAAAATTTTTTGATTTCCCCCTCTAAAGAGCAAAGTTTCCTACGAGCAAGCCTTCCACACTTTAGTTTCTTGCCTAGAAAATTCTATCTAATAATCATTTCATGGAGCTTCTATTACCGCCCTCTGTTCCGGTATCTCCTTCATCTCTGGATACTGTTTCTCCTCCTTCTGCCCCTGTTGAACCAAAGCCTTCTCAGTCCTCTGATCCTTTAGATCCTT